>NZ_JBZCHT010000016.1:0-39751 GCF_058241465.1 Erwinia papayae | reverse complement strand
AAGATTTTGAAACTGCTTATAAAACATCACCGGGCAAAAAACACCGCTTTACTTCTTATTATTGAAACTAAAGGGAGGGGGATGCCCCTCCATCTATCGGAGAGAACAGCAGAACAATGGAAAGAGAATTTAGCGCAGTGGCTTCCCTGAAACGCAATGTGAAATTCTGGTTTGAAAGCTGTGGGTGCAATAACGAGCAGGTTATCAGTAATGTGAAAAATTGGTTTGATTTTGCATATTGTCCGGCAGAGCAGGAGCAGGCCAAAAATGAAATAATATCAGCATTAACCAGAGAGGAAAAAAAGATTTGATTGGAGAGGTATCAGGTTGCTGGAACAGCCTGATACCTATGACACTAAACATATAGAGGACGTTCAAATGTCAATGCAGCAGATAATAGCTATTGCTGATTCCCTTGTAAAGGGATGGGAAGTAAAGATACCGGCATTAAAAGCCACAGAATGGGATGAGCTACGTTGGTGGCTGGATTACTTAAAGGGTTATGATATCTAAATAAAGCGGGGATTTTCCCCGCTTTTTCTTTGTCCTTTCCCCTCGAATTTAATTGCCCCGTCAAATGTCAGAAACGCAATTTCCAGGCAGGTAGTGAATCAGATTGTGCCCGATGATAGATCTAACCTGCTTCTTTTCCCGTAGTCACCACACCTGAGGCAGGATTTAAAAATCCTGCAAGTTGCTTTATAAACAATGAGTTAGCCTGTGGGATTTCTGTTTTACTTACAAATGCCTCATAGAAAGGGACTCCCAGTGAAGTCTATACAGAGTCCTTTAAGAGTCTTCATTAGAGTCTTGTAAAACTATTACATATAAATCAGATACTTATTCGCTGATTTTATTTTGCAGGACTCTATCAGGACTCTGATTTTATATTGTTATAGTCCTATTGAACTCTAGTAAAGTTCTATGTAGCCTCCTTTAAGAGTCTGATTTTAGTTGCCCGCGTGTTGTTTAAAATAAAACCAGACTCTAACTCAACTATGGATAAGGTGGTCGAAATGCCAAGAGCGCAGGTTTACATAACTCAGAATAATTATAAAAGAATACAGTCTATCGTTGATGCAAAAAAGGAAGATGGTGCTGACAGAACCGAAGCTAACGTTTCTTCCGTTGCTGCAATGTTACTGGATATTGGGTTAAGAGTTTATGAATTTCAGCAGAAAAAGGAGCAAGAAGAAGAAATTGAAAGTGCGGGTGATGGTAATGTTTTAACAGATTCTGCCGTACTCAATAAAGTATTGCTGGAGAATATATTAAAAACTTCTTATGCTTCAACTATACTTCTTCAAATGGTTGGTAGCATTAATGAAGTTAAGGGTATAGAATTCTTTAATTATGATAATGTTAAATTACAAATTAGAGAGAAGCTTGATAATGACTTGGCTTCACTTTTTAATAAGGAAGCCAAGTGAAATGTTGGATTTTCTGCTTAAGATATGAAAGTGATGTTATAATTATGGGCTTTGAACAAGCTTTCCAATTATCATGTTTATGATTTCATGAGTCATATCTTTAGATATACATTGTGAAAATTTAGAAATGTTAAATGAAATGTAATCTTTGTTGGAATAGAAAAGAGTAATATTACCACCAGAAATTATTTTTTCTCTCTTGATTAATCTTCTTTTCCATAAAAAATGAATGACATAGATCAAGTCTTGTTGTGATTTTTGGAGGTTATCATATACCTGATCTATTTTTGAGATATGTATTCTTTGGGGTTCAAAGCAAGATGTATTGTGTACTCTAAAAAAAGGATTTGTTGTTACATGAATAAATATGCTTTCATCGTTACATTCTAACCTAACTATTGTCATTCTAGAAAATAAGGATTTAATGTGAAAAATAAAATTATTGTTACAGGACATGCGAGCGGGATAGGATACCATCTGGCTAACAGGTTTCATGATCTAGAGTTCTCCGTAACCGGGATTGATAAAAATATTTCAGATGAATTGAATTGTGAAATAGACCAAGTGATTTGTGATTTATCAGATGAAGACTCTGTAACTAGAGTATTTAGCGGTTTGAGTGGATACACATTTGCTGTAAATTGTGCTGGTGTTTCAGGGGTAAGAGAAAAAATAGTTAATCTCGGGAAGTATGATTTAATTAATTCATGGGAAGAAATATTTATTCCAACATTTTTATCTTTAAGAGAAGAGATAAAAATGATGAATGAAATGAAAAGTGATACACCGTGTAAAATTGTTAACATCGCTAGTTTTACAGCAATGTTTGGTTGTAAAAATATGTTAGCATATAGTGCCGCAAAAGCTTCCATTGTTAACCTTACAAAGGTAGCTGCTGTTGAATGCTCTCCTGGGGTTTTAATTAACTCAGTTTCTCCAGCCACAATCGATACCCCTTTAATTAGAAAAAAATATGATGGAGAGCTTCCTGATTATAGTAGTACCTATCTTACCGGAAATTGTGGCTCAGTTGAGGATGTTTTTCTTGCGGTTGATATGCTGTTAAAAAATAACTTCATTACCGGTTTTGATTTAGTTATAGATGGCGGTTTCTCAAGTAACTTTGAAGTGAGACAATGAAAGAAAGTAATAAAGTAACAACTATCTTATAAAAAACAACAACTGCCACTGATAATAATGCACCTCCTGATAGGTTGTTTTTATACATCATCAGTGGTATTGATATCATGCTAACGCTGCTCTCAGCAAAGATCGCGGCAATAGAATACTTAGCGAAATCGTTTACCTTTTTCTTCTGTAAAATTGAAAATGTAACTATGTTAATTGTGTTACTCAACCATACAAAGAAAAATGTAGATACCATTATCACTGGTATTTCGCTGAAAACAGAAAAGTAATCTTCTCTATTACCTATGTATGTGAGTGCGTATCCGCAGAAAACAAAGATACAATCGGCAATAAAAGCATATCTGATAACTGTATTTGTAAATAATCGACCATACCGGTCTTGAATGATATTAGATAGCGTAAAAGTTAGTGGAAAAACAATTAATCCTACTGAAAAATGCAATGGTCTCCCAAAAAAATCGACAGTGACATGATCAAAGAAGAACACTGTTGTCATGCATAGGATTATTGTGAAGAATATTGGTAGGTATATTCTATTAGCTTCAGATTTTATAGTTTCTCCAAAGAGTTTATCAAGAATCTTAAACATCCGTTTTATCATCGCTTTACTCCATCATTAATAATTAAAATTATAGGCAGTATTAATGTGTTATTACCTGCCTTCAAATCCATTCCATCCTTATTAATATATGCATTCCCGGCATTTCCAATTCTCCCTATCTCAATTTTCTTTTGGTTTATGAATAAACTAAAATCTTTGACTCCGCAGAAATTTTGGTTGAATACAATTACGTCCCCTTCAAAAATGAACGGGGGAAACGTTAGATCTTTTACTTCAAAACAATACGTTGTCTCTACTAATTTAATTTTTTCTTTTACAGAAGCTTTTATGCTCAATATATATCTTTCGATAACGAGAGTGGGGGTCTTTCTGGTCGCTATGTTATATAAATTATCCTCAGAAATCAAAGGGATAATGAATGCATTAATTTCTGGGTCGTAAATCGCCATAGGTGGTTCAGGAATGGAGCCTTCACTGTATAGGTACTCTTTTGAAACCCCCATGCGATCTGCAACTTTTAGTTTTTTTTTCTCAGGTGGAAGCGCGTTTTTGAAGAGCCAGTTTTTGATAGTTCCGGGTTTTTCATCCGTCAGACTGGCAATTCTGACCTCTTTATTCTTAACGTTGGGCAGGATTCTACTGGATAATTCTATGATTTTACTAGAGAAGTTATTGTGCTTGGGCATCTGAGGACACTTGCTCCACCAATAATGTGTTTTTTTGTTGAAAAAACACATTTGTGTGTTATAGTATAATCTACACTAAACCTGATCCTTTATTCAATTTTTCTCCGTTCATAGACGGCGAAAAATGGGCGAGATTTTGTTTTTAGCAGGAGGAGCCGTGAAATGCTGGTACTTGCTGTATTGTAAATCCGGATTTAAAAATACTATCAGACGATTGAATGAACTTGGTGTCGAGGTATACCAACCAACAATGGTTAAAGTTCAACTTCGGACGGACTGCCACTCTGTCAGGCTTAAAGAAAAACCTCTTTTTAATAACTATCTTTTCCTTTCTTTCGACGTAAACCATTTACATACCACTACTATCTGTCAAGTGCCTGGTGCAATCGGTTTTGTGCGATTTGGTTCTGAACCTTGTGTTGTCTCTCCAGATGTAATTTCAGCAATCGAGTGCGCTAAAGCTAAAGCTTTAAATAACGATGATGGGTCAGTAGATTGTATAAATGTACATCCTGCATTAATTCTCAAGATACAGGATATCGTTAAGCTTAGATCTTCAGATGAAAGAATGGCTGAATTCACAAAGCTACTGTCATTTCTAAGAGAGTGATACATTAACATTTTAGGGTTATTAAAGTATGAAAAAAATAGGTAAGCCACCTTCTACTGCTATGGTTTACATTGGCAATGCCCGATATCAATTAATGGATAAAATAGCTCGTGAGATAAGTTTTGAAGCGGGATATACGGTGCGAAGTAGTACTCTTGTTCAGTATTTAATTGATAATTTTAGTGATTCGGCAAGAGTGTCAATTTTGAAAGATCTGTCTATTCGTAACGAAAAAGGATAAGAACATTTAGAGGTTATTATGTCTCCGCAAACTAGCCAATTACGGGAAGCTATGATTAAACTGGCTGCGATGAAAATAGCCTATCGCCGGGCGTGGCATAATAAGAAGACACCAGTTACCCAACTTGTATCATTACTCCACGAAGTCGAAATATCAGAGAGGAATTGTCGATTACTTTCCCGCAGTCTCAAAAATTAAACTCTCCGCGAGAACACTTTCTTTTCGGGGAAGAAAAATCTTCCCCTGATTATTTAAGACAATGTTTTTACAGGAAGCATTCTGCTTTCTGTAACAACCTTGTTTTTTAATAACGTAAGGAAATAAAATAATGGAAGTTTCAATTAAAAACAGCAGTGCTTTATCTTCTCTTAACGGTAACCTGACCCGCAAAAAGATGATGCATCTTGTCGTCATGTTTGCACTTGCCTCTGCGTTGTTCCTTGCCATGATGCATGGCTGCTTTGCGGATGATGACCTTCTTAAAGTGGGTGATACCACGGTCAAAGCCACCTTCGGAAAGGATTCTTCCCTGATGACATGGCTCCTGATTGGTGAGGTCGTGATGGCGATTCTGGCCTATGTTGCAACCAAAAACTTCAAAATTCTTGGTGGCATCATCGTTCTGTCCGTGTTTATCAATGTTACTTTCGCCATTATCGGATAAGGAAAGGTCGTTATGGAATCGGGAGATGAACTGAAAAAGTATCGTTTCCCGAAAACGTTAGGGGATCAGATGCGGATAATCGGCATGCCACTGGATGAGTTTATTCCAACTGTTCCCCCGTTCCTCATTTCAATCTACTACAAACATGCATTAGGTGGGCTGATCTATGGCATCACCATGTGGCTGTTTATTCGCTGGCTGAAAAGAGGACGGGGGAGTATGTGGCTTTACAATATGCTCTACTGGTATTTACCAACTGAGCTGTTTCGTGTCGTTTATAAAGTAATACCTGACTCCAGTTTTCGGAAATGGATAAAATAACAGGCGGTAATTATGTCCGTTAAGGCTCAAGTTTCCGGTAATAAAGTCGTTGGCTACTTTATTGTCGGATTGTTGTTTTTCCTTGCACTTTCACTTACCAGCAATATTTATCTGGAGGTAACAAACCGGGCGCTGGTTAACAAGCGTGAGAAGATTGTCGTACCGATGGCATTTGATGCGCCGTTTGTTGTGTCTGAAAGCCAAGCCAGCGCACCTTACCTTCAGATGATGGGACTCTCCTTTCTCGCTCTCCGGCTTAATGTATCACCTGAAACCGTTGATATGACCCATGCATTTCTTCTGTCTTATGTGAGGGCTGAATCCCGCGAAAAATTCGCGCCGGTTCTTGCTGCTGAAGCCAAAAGGATTAAGGAAAACGCCGTTACATCCGCGTTTTATCACACATCAATTCGTGTCTATCCTTCGGCCAGTATGGTTGATATTCGCGGAGTACTGAAAACCTGGATAGGTAACAGCAAGCCGCTGGAGGAGATCAAACATTACAGGCTGCAACTCAGTTATCGGGCCGGTGTTACCAGCATTGAGAGATTTGTGGAGGTGGACGATGCGAAAGCGAAATAGCGTTATCCTGGTGCCCGGCCTGTTGTGCCTGATGGCTGTTAATACGGTATTTGCCAGCACCGGCCCGGCAGAGCTTCGCGGTGAGAATGGCAGCACCTTCACCGTGTCTGTCAGCAGGGACAGCGCCAATGTATTGATGGTTCAGGGAGACAGAATCACTGCGTTAACCAGTAAGGAAAGTGACGTACCCGATCCGGAGAAAACCGGAAATGGTGCGGTGATGTTCAGTGTTGCAACCGATAAACCTTTTACCTTCATCGTCGAGACGGAGTCCGGGCAGGTATTTTCTGTCAGGGCCACGCCGGTTAAAGGACAGGGCAGAGTATACCGTATTTCACCACTCAGCCCTGTGGTTCATCCGTCAGCTAAAGCCTGGGAAAAAGAGACTCCCTATGAATCCCTTCTGCTTGCCCTCAACAAAGGTGTACTTACCGGGGCCATGCCTGATGGTTATTCACTGGTTGATAATCAGGAGCGGGATACTCGTCTGGCAGCGCCGGTCAGTGCAAAACGCCTTCAGGTATGGGATGGCGGTAATCTTCGGATTGAAAAATACCGCCTGACTAACCCGAATACCTGGGGACTCACGCTTAATGAACATGACTATGTGGGACATGGTGTCCGGTCAGTCATGTTCTGGCCCCGTTCTGCTGTATTACCTGCCGGAGCAACGGTTTCGCTTTATCTGATCCGTGACCTGGAGGTGAGCCAGTGAAAAACGTCAATATTCAGGCCAAAAAGAAGCAGATAGCGATAGTGGTGGCCGTGGTTGTGCTGGGACTTTGCGGCGGCGGGGGGGCGTGGTATCTCACTGCGGCCAAAAGACAGGTTTCATCCCCGCCGCCCGGTGAACCCGCCCCGGATATGACGGGAGTGGTTAATGCCACTTTCGATGATAAGGTTCAGCAGAATGCCATAACGGAAGCACAGCGTGTCGGCAAGGAGGTAAATGAAAAATTTAAATCAATGGAGCGGGAAATCAGGGCGTTATCGGATAACAACGTCAGTCTGCAAAAACAGCTTACGGATCTGCAACAAACCAATTCAGGTCTTGTCCAGGCAATGACCAGCAATAAAGGAGAGGGCAGTCAGGGTAATACTGGTACGGGTAACGCAGGTAAAACCGATGCTGGTTCTAACGCTGCCCCCCCTGTGCAGGGGGGGCAAAATAATTCCCGGTACGGTGGGATGGGCTATGCCCCCCCGGGGCAGATAATGGTCATGCCACGTGAGAATGGACTTCGCAGGCAGACGTTCAGTCAGCCGGTTCAGGAACCCTCTTTTCACTTCCCCTACATCCCTTCCGGAAGTTATGCCGAGTCAGTCGTGATAGAAGGGGCGGATGCCAACGCTGCTGTTACTGGTTCACAGAATACGTCCCCGATGCAGTTACGGTTAACGGGTAAAATTCAGATGCCTAATGACCGCGAGGCAGATTTTACCGGCTGCTTTGTCACGCTGGAGGCTTACGGCGATGTGTCCAGTGAACGTGCTGAGGTCAGGACGCGAAAACTCAGTTGTAACATCGGGAAAGACATTATTGACCAGGAAATTAAAGGACATGTTTCCTTTATGGGGAAAAACGGCATTAAGGGTGAAGTGGTCATGCGTAACGGTAAGGTGCTTGGCTTTGCCTGGGGGGCTGGTTTCCTCAGCGGGATTGGCAAAGGTATTGAAAGTGCCGGGTCAACCACCGTGGGTGTGGGAGCGACGGCTTCTCCGGGGGCCGGGGACATCATGAAAAGCGGCATAGGTGGAGGCACCAGTGAGGCGGCCAAAACGCTCTCTGAATATTATATTAAACGCGCTGAACAATATCATCCGGTCATTCCCATTGGTGCGGGTAATGAGGTCACACTGGTGTTTAATGATGGATTCCAGATACAGACTATTGCGGAGGCATTAAAAGCGAAACAGAAAAAATCAGAGTCAGCATTGGAAAAAACAGCCAGTGCTGTAGGTCACGAAACGCAAAATACAATCAACGATATTAAAAAGTTTAAACTTGGCGATATTGTGTCTGCTGATGCCCTCAACGGCCCATTATCTGTTCCCGGAAAATAGCGAGTAAATAATGAATAAATTAATTATGCCTTTACTGGCAGGTGTTGTGCTGCTTACAGGGTGTGCTGGTGCTAAATCAGATTTTGAATGTAACGCCACCTCCAGTGACAGTTGTATGACCATTGATGCTGCAAACAATATGGCCCGTCAGAAGGCTAAGGCGGCAGCAGTAAAGCCGGGTGCGGCGTTGTTGCCCGCCCTGGCTAAACCTGTCGGTGCGGGCATTCCTCTTACCCGTTCGGTGCAGGGTGTATCGTTTCTCCGCCCTCCAGTGAGAACACCAGAAGCGACAGCGAAAGTATGGGTCGCACCCTGGGTGGATGGTCAGGATAACTTCCATGAGCCAGGGCTGCTGTCATTTGTCGTTAAACCAGGAGAATGGCGCCAGTGAGTAATTTAGATATTTTCACTCAGACTATTTCCCGGATTCAGAATGCGATTAAATCGCCTGGTGGCGTTTCTGATGCCAACCGTTCTCTGGGAAATCTGACCTACCCTCAGCTATCAAACCTGCTTCCCTACCGGGAATTTGATGATGAAACAGGTTTGTTTATCAATAAAAGCACGGCTGGATTTTTACTGAAGGCTGTGCCGCTCATCGGGGCTAATAAGCATATTGTGGATGTGCTGAATGACCTGGTGAAAAGTAAACTACCCCGTAAAACGCCTGTCAGCTTTCATCTTGTCTCCAGTCAGGTCATCGGTGAAGAACTGGATTATGGTCTGTCGGATTTTGCCTGGCAGGGAAAACAGGCTGATAAATTTAATGCTGTTACCCGTGCCTATTATCAGCAGGCCGCCCGTAACAGTTTTCGCACCCCAACCGGACTGCCACTGACCCTGCGTAATTACTCTCTTTATATCGCCTGTGCGGTAAAAAAGAAAAGTAACCGGGCATCAACCATGACAAGTCTTTCTCACCTGATGAAAGTTGTCCGGGCAACGCTGGATTCCGCGAAACTGTATACCGAAATTGTTAACCGGGAAGGGCTGGTCAGTCTTGTCAGTGGTCTTGTGAACTTTCGCTGCGATCAGCTTTTCCGCCCGGAAGTGAAAGTGAATGAGTATGACGACCTCCATTTCCAGTGCGTTGAGAACGGCATTGATTTTGATGTTTATCCTGAAAAACTGGTCGTTACATTGCCTGAAAAAGCGGGCAGCGTAAAAACGTCCCGCGCCATGAATTTTATGCTTGATGGCAACCCCGACATGTTCCTGCTGTGGCAGGGGGGGGACAATATCAGCAATCTGCTTAATCCAGATTTAAGTATACCTTTTCCCTTTGTTCTCACTTTCACCGTTGAAGCGGAAGATCAGGTTGCGGCACAGGGGGAGGCTAACCGTAAATTTCTCGATCTGGACAGCAAATCCAAAGGTTCACTGGCAAAACTTCTGCCAAATCTGATCAACCAGCGCAACGAATGGGAGTCAATCCGAAGCCGCCTTCTGTCAAATGAAAGCTGTCTGGTCAGGCACTACTTCAATATTACGGTTTTCTGCCGCGATGATGACAGTGAAGCGCTGACCTGCGAGCAAAAGGTGATTAACACCTTTAAGAAAAACGGACTTGAACTTTATGCCCCGCAATATATGCAGCACCGTAACTGGATGTCGATGTTGCCATTTATGGCTCACGAGGGGCTGTGGAGCGATCTGAAGGTTTCCGGAGCCACTAACCGGTGTGAAAGTATTCAGGCTGTTAACCTTATGCCGGTGATTGCTGACAACCGCCTGTGTCAGAAGGGACTTCTTGCACCGAGTTACCGCAATCAGCTTGCCTTTCTGGATATCTTTGGTGAAGGCATGGGGAATACCAACTACAACATGGGCGTGACCGGCACATCGGGAGCGGGTAAGACTGGTCTGGTGCAGCCTATTTTACGCAGTGTGCTGGACAGCGGCGGGCTGGTCTGGGTATTCGATATGGGCGATGGCTATAAGTCGTTCTGCGAGAACATGGGCGGGACTTACATCGATGCCTCGTCACTGTCGTTTAACCCCTTCGCTAACGTCACGGATATCACCCGCTCCGGTGAGCGTATCCGGGATCAGCTCTCTGTGCTGGCGAGTCCGGACGGAAACCTCGATGAAATCCACGAAGATCTGCTGCTCGAAGGCGTGATGTATGCCTGGGAGGCAAAGGGGAATGCGGCACATATTGATGATGTGGTGACGTTCCTGAAAGGGGCTGTGCTCCAGGCAAGAAAGGACGGGGCAGACAGTATCGCCCGCCGCTTTGATGAAATTATCAAGCTGCTGGGGAAATACTGTGCGGGCGGTATTTATGCCGATTACTTCAATAGCGATAAGCCCTCGCTTCAGGAAGATGCCCGGATGATTGTCCTTGAAATGGGGAGTTTGCAGGAAAGGCCCGCACTGCTCGTTGCGGTGATGTTTTCGCTCATCATTTATATCGAAGACAAAATGTATCGTTCGCCGCGTAACCTGAAAAAATGTTGCGCTATCGACGAAGGCTGGAAACTGCTTAACTTCAAAAATCAGAAGGTTGGCTCATTTATTGAAACAGGCTATCGCACTGTTCGTCGCCATAACGGCTCCTTCATCACCATCACACAGAACATTAAAGACTTTGATTCGCCCGATGCATCTTCAGCCGCAAAAGCTGCCTGGGGTAACTCTGCTTTCAAGGTGGTTGCTAAACAGGATACCGCTGAATTCAAGGCTTACTGTGAACGTAACCCCAGCCAGTTCAGCGACTATGAACGCCAGATCATCGAGCGTTTCGGAGATGCGAAAGAGCAGTGGTTTTCGTCATTTATGCTGCGTATCGGGGCTGTCAGTTCCTTCCATCGTCTGTTCGTTGATCCTCTGAGCCGGGCCATGTTTTCTTCCCGTGGCGTCGATTTTGAGTTTATCCAGGAAAAACGGGCGCTGGGATGGGATATCCACGATGCGGTATACGAACTGGCAAAACTCAACTATCCGGACGAAATGGAGGAGCTTGAAGCATGGGAACTCTGAGCAATAACGATATCCGTCGCGGTATTGTGGCCCCGGCCAGACGCCGGATACGCCACCGGGGCCGTTCTCTTTTGCTGGCCGTGGCGCTGATTGCAGTGAATGCCGGTATTTCGGCGCTGATGGTTGAGTGGCGAACGCCTGACGTGGTGACGTTCGATATGAAAGGGACGATAGACCGGTTTATGGATCAGTCTTCCCGTAAAAATCTTGATGAAGCGACCAGCCGCGCCCTGACCGAACGCTTTACCTCAAACCTTAACCGCAGCATTGAGGACTGGCAGGCATCACACCGCGCACTGATTCTGGTTACGCCTGCTGTAGTCAGTGGTGCCAGAGATATCACCCGCGATGTTCAGCAGGACGTGGCCCGGAAAATGCAGGCAGGACAATGATGAAAAAGTCACTTCTTCTGATACTGGCGATAGCATGCAGCGCCGGTGCTAAAGACCTGGGAACATGGGGCGATCTCTATCCCATTCAGGAACAGGATATGCTGACGTTCATTCAGCAGCGGCTTAAATCGATGGAAGCTGATGGCTCGCTTGCCCGTGAGCAGAAAGCCGTTCAGGAGCGCGTAAAAGCGCATATTCTCAGGCCACCTCCGGTAACGGGGCTTCGCTTAGCCGATAAAAGCGAAACCCACTATATCGACCCGACGTTTACCGTTGATAAAGACATTGCTGACGGTAAGGGCGTGGTTTTCGCGCATAAAGGGGACAAAATCAATCCACTGGAGCATGTGCCATTCCGGGAAACCCTTTACTTCATCGACGGCGACGATAAACGTCAGATTGACTGGATGAAACAGCAGAAGCCGGACACGGTGATTAGTAAAATTGTCCTGGTGAACGGCAACATTAAAACCAGTGGGGAAAGCCTTGACGCTCAGGTTTACTTTGATCAGAACGGCACGTTAAGCCGCAAGTTTCAGCTTAACGCCGTTCCGGCCAGAGTCACCGTTGCTGCTGACGGTAAACGTCTGCGGGTAGATACGTTTGCGATGGAGGGCGGAAAGTGAGATTACCAACAGCCCTTATAATGCTGTGCGCTGTGCTGTTTCTGCCAGGCAGAGCCAGCGCGTCAGCCGCCGCCTGCGATGGTCATTTTGTCAATCCGATCACCGATATCTGCTGGGAATGCCTGTTTCCGATAACCATCGGCAGCATACCGGTTGCGCCGGGCAATGTTGCTGATACCGAAAACCCGGCCAGCCCGATACAGATATGCCCGATGGGCGTTTTCTACCGTATCGGGCTGGCGATAGGCTTCTGGGAGCCTATGGCGATCACTGATGTCACCCGCTCTCCTTTTTGCCTGGTCAATATGGGCGGTATTAAGCTGGATATCGGTAAAGTTGGCCTGGGAGTGGGGGAGCAGGAAAATAATGAAGTGCCAAACGTGTTTTATCACGTCCACTGGTACAAATATCCGCTAATAGCCTGGCTGAACATTATTACGTCTGTGGGCTGTTTGCAGGGCGGGGATATGGATATCGGGTATCTGACCGAGCTTGATCCGATGTGGAATGACGATCAGCTGTCTCTCATTATTAATCCTGAAGCGGCGCTGTTCGGTAATGTTATTGCACAGGGAGCCTGTGCCGCAGATGCCGCCGCCAGTCTGGTGAAGCCCGTCGATGCGCTGTTCTGGTGTGCCGGGAGTCACGGCTCGCTGTATCCGTTTACCGGTACAGTCACCAATGAATACAGCCCTGCGCAGTCGTCGGTGCTGCTTTCTGAGCGGATGGCCTTCAAGCTGCACCGCGAAGGTCTGGTGATGGAGAGCGTGGGCGCAGATACGGCGGTGTGTTTCGAGTACCCTTCGCCCATCATCCCCAAAAGCCGCTGGCGATATCAGATGGTGAATACGTTACCCGACCCGCTGGCCTGCCATCCTTTCGGACAGAGCACAGTGACCTGGCAGACAGGACATCTCACCCCCAACGACAAGAAAAACTACGGTTATTTAATGTGGCGTAAGCGTAACTGCGTCTTCCTCTGAACAGGAGCATTAACGATGAAATACCTGCCTGTATTATTGATGGCGGTTTTCCCCTGCCTGTCTCATGCCGGAACGGTATCAGAAGACAGGGATTTTATTGAGCGGATGCAGTCGGCTGAAGCTCAGGCTCAGAAAATGGAGGTGCCGGACTTTATTAAGCAATTAAGAAATAATGGTGTATCCAGGGAGAATATGGATTTCATCAATAGTCTCCAGCATAAGCAGCAGATGCAATATCAGGCTGCACAGAAACCACAACCCGGCCATTCAGTATTTTGTGTCGTTTTCGATCCCCCGAAGTGGTCTTGCCGTCATGCTGGATAACGCCGCTCAGTATGCTGTTCCGGTTAATATTCGCGGGATGATTAATAACGATTTCCGGCAGACGGCGAATACAATTTTTGAAATGACAAAAGGCAGTAATAAAGGGGGCGTTCAGATAAACCCCAGAGCCTTCCGGCAGTACGGGATAACCGCGGTTCCGGCACTGGTTGTGACGTGCGGAGACACCTTTGACCGCGTATCCGGCGATATCCGCATTGATGGCCTGCTGCGCAAGGTTGCGGAAGGTGGGGACTGCGCAGCGGTGGCGAAAGCGGCACTGAAGGAGGCTGCGCAATGAAATCATTATGGCTGGTGACAGCGCTTCTGGTGGGATTCATCGTTAACTTTCCGGTCACGGCGAACGATGACTTTAACAGCGGTATGGATTACGCCAGGGGGCTGAAGGGAAAGGATCTTGATACCTTTAAGTCATTTAAACCTGCGGATAACCTGCCTGACTACAGCAGCAGCCCGGATGCAACGAAGTACTACGGTGGTGTGCAAAGTTCTGGTACTGATTTAACCTCGCCGGGTAGCAATACGCTGAACAGCACCGAGTGGGGAAAGGCCGTCACCGACTCTGTCAGTAAGCAGCCGAAAGATATGGTGACGGCTGATTCCCCGTTTCTGGATAACGGCCGCAATGCCGAGAATAATGCTGAAACGGTATTTGATCCTAAACTGTGCGAATCCAAAGAATTCGAGAAGAGCGTCTTCACTAATTATGTCTGTGATCGTGATTTGCAGGTTCAGCAATACTGTACCAGGACCGCGACTATATCTGGTCATTACGAAGAAGCGACAGAAATAAAACAGACGCTGATGACTCTTCATCCAGTAAGTCAGCTGCGGGTGATAACAGCTCAGACGGGACGTTTAATTCAACACTGGGAGGAACGGCTTTAACAGCCAGCGCGACATATTCATGGAAAAAGAATCTGGCACTTGGTAATCCTAACAGGTTTAGGCGTGTGACAACACCACTTGGCTTTATTTCAATGGACGACAGTGAAAGTAGTCTGTCGCTGGGAACTGGCTTAAAAATAAGTGAAGGTCAGGTTCTGGAGCTCTAAATCAGAACCAGGAATAACCAACCGGCCATATCCAGGATCTGGTATCAACAGGATATGAAATACCGGTTGACTGTTACAGTGACGGTGCAGGTTCTGGCTAATACATGGGTGCCTGATGTTGTCTGGTCTGAAAATTGTCCATTTAATAAAGCCGAGGGCAGTCTGACAGGCACAGAATGCACGGAGCCAGGCAGCGATAAAACGGTCACTGTGGACGGTAAGCACTACACCATCCATCAGGACTGCTGGGCGTACCGTGACAGCTATCTGACCCAGAGCGACAGTGAGGGAACCTGCGGGGCCTATATCCATAATGCGGCCTGCAACGTTGTGAATCAGCAGTGTGTGGATCAGGGCGACGGAGCCTGCCTGCACGCCAACATCACGTATTCATGTGAAACGAAGATGAAAGGAGAAGGCCAGGTCTGCGGTGATGAACTTTTCTGTACTGACGGAAGTTGCGTGCTGGATAACAACGGCAAAAACGATATGTTCGCCAAAGCGGCATCGGAACTGGCTGCGGTCGCCGCAGCGGGCAAGGACGTGGCCGAACTGAACAGCAGCGATGTGAAAATCTTCACGGGTAAGGGCATATCCTGCAAGAAGTTTGCCGCCGGGTTCAGTAACTGCTGTAAGGATTCAGGCTGGGGGCAGGACGTGGGGCTTGCCAGTTGCAGCAGTGAAGAAAAGGCGCTGGGTAAAGCGAAAGAAAAGCGGCTGACCGTCTATGTCGGCGAATACTGTAGCAAGAAAGCGCTGGGGGTCTGCCTTGAGAAAAAGCGCGGCTACTGTGAGTTTGATTCCAAACTGGCTCAGATAGTCCAGCAACAGGGGCGCTCATGGCAGCTTGGGATCGGGTTCGGGTCAGGCAGCTCGCCTGACTGCCGGGGTATTACGCCTGAAGAGCTGCAGAAGATAGACTTTTCAAGGGTCGACTTCTCCGCTTTCTATGACGACCTGAACAGTGGCAGCGATATTCCGGCTGATAATAGTCAGATGGAGAGAATGAAAGAGCGGATGAAAGCCATGTTTGACCAGGGGAGCAGCCACTGATGCGAAAGGTCTGTTTTCTGATGCTCGCTGCTGCCGGGTTTATCGGGGGAAACGTCCAGGCCAGCGATACCCGGCTTGGGGGCTTTCCCGACAGTGAGGCGCAGGGCTGGATTTGGTACAACGAGCCGGTATCACCCGACGAGGACGAACCAGCCGTCAGCACCGCCTCCCTCAGTAATATCACCAGAGAATGCCACTGAACTGAAAGAGAAACTGCAGGCGGCGACGAAGGCCGCGCTCGATAAGGCGATTATGTTTCCTTCTGCTGAAAATTTCAGACGGTACAAACTGCTACAGGATTTCTGGGCGGAAAAATCGTCACAGTTTGCTCAGTCCTCAAAAGAAGCGCTGCTGAAGTTCCCCGAACTGGATTACAACCTGCGTTACAGCCATTACAACGGAACGGCCAGTACCCGTCAGGCGATGCAGCGTCAGCGAGAAAAAGACGCCATTGAAAAGCTGTCTGCGGATAACGGGCTGTTTTATTTCTACCGGGGGAAAGAGCCGGTAGATGTGCTGATGGGCGTGGTGGTGCGCTCTTTCGTCAGGGAGTACGGCATCAATCTTATCTATGTATCAGTGGATGGCAAAATTGCGCCGGAACTGCCGGGGTCACGGCCTGATAACGGACAGACAGAGGCCATGCATATTACGCATTATCCCGCGCTTTTTCTGGTGAACCCCCGCACGGAGGCTTATCAGCCGCTGGCGTATGGCTTCCATTCTCAGGAAGACTTAGCCTCACAGTTCCTTCTGGTGGCGACCGACTTCGCACCTGGTTTTTAACCTGGTCAGCGCATATCGGCCTGGTGATAAACTTCACTGTCGTTTCGCTTGCCTACCGCGACAACCAGCAGAAGGATTTGATCGTCAAGAACCTCATAGACCAGCCTGTAGCCGGATGAACGCAGTTTAATTTTATACCGGTTAGTTCTGACGCTGACTGCCGCGCTTCGCTTGCCATCCGGGCCGTTGAGCCAGAATAAATTCTGACTCCCCGGCCCGGAGCCGATAAAAACCTAATTATCAGACTGGTGCTTTATAGCTGCACCGGCGCTGCCGTGTTCTGTCCGGAGAATACCGCCGTCACGACAGTCTGATTTAACGACTCTTTAATACAGGTGAATTTATGCGATGTATTCCTGCACTTCCCTTCCTTCTGCTTGCGCTCACGGCCAGTGCGTCCGTCAACGCCACAACCTGGGATGAAATCGCCAGGCTTGAAGCTCATAAACACTCACAGCAGAGTACCGGCGTATCAACTAAAACGGAGGTGAAACCGTTATTGCACCGACTGAGCGACGGGCGTCAGGTGAACCTGCGGGACTGGAAAATTGTGCTGTTTATGTCGTCTTCCTGCCCACACTGCCATGCTTTCGATCCCGTCCTGAAAGCTATTGCTAAAGACACCGGCTTTTCAGTTTTTCCTTACACCCTGGATGGTCGGGGCGATGCGTCATGGCCGCAGGCAATTCCGGCCCCGCCGATGGTGATCACTGAATTCTTTGCGCAGGGTCTGCCTATTGCCACACCTACGCTGTTTCTGGTGAACGTCAACAATATGAAGACCTATCCCCCTTCAGCAGGGGGAAAGTGAGCGTGAAGCCTTTGTGGCGAGGCTTGACGAAGTGCTGCGCTTTGCTATGGAGAATACAGACAATAAAGGAGATGCCCGATGAGTCTTTCAAAAAATAAACATCCTGATGAATTTGAAATCAGATTGAATCATTTATCCCTCTGGCTCGGATTCGTTTTTTGTTGTTCAGCATTGGCTCTCCTGTTGTTTCTCTTTCTTGAGATGAGAGAGTTAATCAATCCAGCCTGTGCGGAGCAACTGAGGATAAGGAATAACCTTTATCTGCTTTCAAAGGTTGTTCCTGATGTGCTGATGGCGTTTGGTATGGGTTTTTTGTTATTCCCGGTTATTGTTTTTTTAGACCGGAGAAAAAAACAAAAAGAAAGCTCAATGCCAGATAACGGTAACGGAGAGCAGCATGAATAAATTAATGCTTTCAGTCATGGCTGCCAGTCTGTCATTGTCCGTTGCACACGCCAGCCTTAACGATGATATGAACAAGTTCTTTGGCAAGCTGGGCTATGAGCAGAATACCACCACGCCGAAGGTCTGGCAGGGACAGGCGGCAGGCTACGCCACGGGCGGGGCGCTGTATGCGCGGACCTCTGCGAAGGATGTGCAACTGGTGTCACTTCAGTTACCCAGCCTGAACGCCGGTTGTGGCGGTATTGATATGTTTCTGGGTTCCTTTTCCTTTATCAGCAAAGACGAATTTATTCAGTTCGCCAAGTCGATCCTCAGTAACGCGCCTGGCCTGTTCTTTGACCTGGCCCTGAAGACAGTGACCCCGCAACTGGCATCAGCAAAAGATTTTCTTCAGAAACTGGCGTCCGATGTTAACAGTTCAAATATGAGCAGTTGTCAGGCTGCAAGAGGCAATCGTCGGCGGGCTGTGGCCGGAAACGCAGGAGAACGCCAGCGCAGTCTGTCAGACTATCGGCAGCGATTCCAACTTCTTCTCGGACTGGGCGGCAGCGCGTCAGGGCTGCGGCACCGGGGGGCAGTACAAAAACATGAGTAATAAAGCCGGGGCTGATATGAAAGACCAGGTGCTGCGTAACAAAAACCTGATATGGGACTCGCTGGAAAAAAATCAGGTGTTCAGCGGAAACAAAGAGCTAAAAGAGTTCGCTATGAGTATTACCGGCACCCTCATTTTTGATGATGATGGTAAGCCGCAGCCTCTTACGGCCATGACGACAAATGAAGATCTGATCCATGCGTTACTGCATGGCGGTACGGCCAAAATCTATACCTGCAATGACGGTGAATGCCTGAAGGCAACAATAGGGGAAGTGACGATCAGCGCAGAGAACTCTCTCAGCGGTCAGGTCAATAAGATGTTGCAGAGTATCGGCAGTAAAGCCTATGCCGATGAAGCGCTGACGGAAAAGGAAAAAGGCTTTATTACGTCCACTTCTGTTCCGGTATTGCGTTATCTCGTTGATCCTCTCTCTCTGGGCGTATCGGATTCGGTTATCTACCAGCTTTCGGATTACATCAGCTTCGACATTCTCATCCAGTACATGCAGGAAGTGATGCAGCAGGCCCGCGTTATGCTGGCGAGTAAAAGTTATCCGGACAGCGCGCTTAAACCGTTCAGGAAAGCATGGCAACCGCCAACCGTCAACTGGCGATCATGCAGTCCAGGGTGCAGGTACAGCAGGATGCATTAATGGTTGTTGAGCGTCAGATGGGTTACATGCGTCAGCAACTGTCCGGACGGTTACTCGATCGCTATCAGAATAACTATCGCTTTTCCGGAGGTATGTAATTATGCAGGTGATTTATACCATTACGGGTGGTGACTGGCTGGCTGACTCGCTGAATGCCGTGGCGGTATTAACCGCGTCGGCCACCTGGGGAACCCTGATTAAATGGGCCTCTATCTCTTCGGTCCTGGCCGTGGTGTGGAGCTGGTTGCAGAAGAAAGATGTACTGACCTTCATCAAATGGGTGGCGGTGATGGTGATTGTGCCGGGAGTGCTCATCGCCAATAAGCATTCGGTGCAGGTCATCGATATGACCGACCCGACCGCCGTTCACCAGGTGGACAATGTGCCAGGCGGCCTGGCTATCCCGGCGTCACTGATCACGTCTGTAGGGTATGCGCTGACGCAGAGCTACGAGGACGTTTTTCATCGCCCGGATGCGGTGTCATATAGCAAAACCGGGATGTTGTTTGGCTCCGAACTGGTGAAGGCCAGTACGGGTTTTACCTTCGCCGACGGTGACGATAGCGGGCCTCTTTTCTGATTATGTGCAGAACTGCGTAATAGGCGATATCTTTCTGAATCATAAGTATTCAATGGAAGATCTGATGAACAGCACCGACCCGTATTCGAAGATATTTGAGAAACCCAGCCCGCTAGGGGATATTCGATAAAGCAGGGAGCTTCCAGACCTGCCAGCAGGCCGCAGTGACCCTGCAACAGCAGATAGGTACAGATTCTTCTGGCGGTGGCAAGACGTTCTCGTACTGGGCGCAGAAGCTGTTTGGCACCAGGGCTAACCGGGAACAGTTGTTTGCCACTCTTCTGGGCGACAGCTACGGCTATTTTTATAATGCCGGCAGCAGTGCGAGCGGCATTATAAAACAGAATGTCGTGATGAACGGGCTGCGCAAAGGGATCAGCGCCTACGCAGCACGTAATGGCGACACTGCCAGTATGATGAATATTGCGACGGAAACGGCCACTGAGAAACAAATTATGCAGCAGTCGGTGAGCGCGAATATCGCGATGAAGTACCTGCCAATCATGCAGACTGTCCTGCTGGGGATGATGATAGGGCTTTTCCCGGTGATGATTGTGCTGGCTGTTATTAACACGCTGACCTGGACTGTGCTCAAAGGCTATATTTTTACGCTGGCCTACCTTCAGGCATGGCCGCTGCTCTTTGCAGTACTGAATAACGCCATGACGTTTTATCTGAAAGCCGGGGGCGCTTATGACGTTACACTGTCCAACCTTTCTCAGATCCAGCAGCAGCATTCGATGATTGCGTCAACGGCGGGCTGGCTTTCGCTCTCTATTCCCTTTATCGCTTATGGCATGGTGAAGGGACTGGGTGGCGTGGTTTCGCAGGCGGGCAGCTATCTCAGTAGTATGACACAAGGCGTTGCCTCTCAGGCGTCCTCTCAGGCCGTAGATGGCACATATGCGTTTAACAATATGCAGACGGATAACGTGCAGGGCTTTAAATGGGATACGAACAGTAGCTACGCATCCGGGCGTACCGATCAGCAACTGGCGAACGGCGCTATGCAGGGAACGACGGCTGACGGAACGACGATAGTTAACAGCACGACAGGCACATCTAAATTGCCGATGGATTTAAACTTTGGCCGCGCAATGAGTTCTTCTGCTCAGCGGCTGGCAAGAGAAAGTCAGGTGCAGGCTGAAACATCGCTGCATGGTTTCAATCATGCGGTGAACAGCGCTTACAATAAGGCACAGCAGTTTTCTCAGCAGTCTGGTAACAGTAACACAATGAATACCAGCACGGATGATTCACAAACGGCACAGGCGACCAAAGGGGTTAGCTCGATGATCTCTGCGGCGAAAGACTACGCCAAACGCCACGGTATCAGTGAACAGCAGGCATGGGCTGAGATGGAGACTAAATCCAGGAACCTTGAAGCTTATGCATCAGCGTCTGCCGGATTTAAACCATTTGGTATTGGTGTTGAAGGTGGTGTTAAAGGCAATATGAGTACTGGTAGTCAGAGTACCGCTGATCAACGCCAGAGCGGAAGTACAGACCACACCAGTAGTGAAGATGCTAAAAACGTGCGTGATTTTCGTGAAGGGAAACAGATACTTCAGAGCTATCGGGTGTCGCATTCTGCGGTTCGTAACGATAACAGTTCTGCCTCGCAACTTGAGCAGATTGGCACCACACTGAGTGTGGCTGACAGCCAGTACCAGCAATATACCAGCAGTGTGAGCCGTAGTCATGAGTACAGTAAAGTGGCGTCAATGTCGGAAAGCGAAACGGCACAGCAAACCAGCAATCTCTCTCAGGAGTTTGTGGGTTATGTTCAGCAAAAAGCGCCGGGAGATGCGAGCCGTATTCTGACTAATACGGCTGATGAAAATGTGCGTCACGAACGTGAAGCACTGGCGGATAGCTTTGTGGAAGAAAAACTGCGGTCGCGTATTGAGGGTGACTTCAGCAGCAATCGTGCCTCGCTGGCGAACGGTATGCAGGGCCTTGAGCCATCAAATGGAGATTCCGCAGGACGATTAATTCAGGCCAGCAGGAGATCGAACGCAGGGCGCAATCAGCAGGCATTAAAGGGAACATAACGCAGGGCGTTGATGATTCTCTGGTGAGAAATCAGGGAGTTATTAAACAGGCCGGAGCAAATATTGAGCAAGGTCACGGTGATGTTCAGCAGAGAAAGCGATAGACTGAAGAGTGAGCATGGAAAGGCTGATGGTGAGTTTGTGGATAGCTATAATAGATCGGTAAGCCATCAGGCCAATCAATCGGTTGAGAATCCGGGTGACCTTGCAAATAATGCTAAGAGGATGAAAAATGAAATGGATAAAGAAGGAAAGTAAAACCATCTGGTGGATACCAGTAATATTTATATCGTTGTACTTAATAGGCTTTGTAGGTTCTGAAAGTATAATATCATTTTATATCATTTCTCTGGTTGTTTTCTTTGGTGTGGGAGTGTTTTGCAGTGCAGTACATTTGTTATTACTGCCTAAGCATCGAGTTATTCATTTGTTTTTGATGATTAATTGTGTGCCTTTAATTGTGTTTTGGGTGAATTTAAAAAACACAGATTACCCATGCTATTTCATAGCTCTCTACAGCTTGCTAGGGATGTTATTTGTATCTTTCTTGTTGTTATTCGCGTGGAATAATTATCGGAAAGAAGATGTTAACTTGATGAAAAAATATATGGCTCCTGATTGGATTATCAAGTTAACAGTAAAAAACATAATAAAAAATGAAGTGAAGAAGCGCTTTAAGGGTAAGGTTTCTTATCCTGTTGCATCCAGAATGGCTACCGGGGTTCTTACTGAAACCTTATCTTCTGGGCGTGCAGACTTATTCTCTGATAATCTGATTTCTACGGCAATGAGTATTGCTGAACGTCACTAATGTCTACTTTGAAACAGGAGAGCATTCCGTAACGACTTCCCATGCTAATGAGTTCAACCCGGCAACAGGTCTGGCTATGACCAGTGATTACTTTGATGCCGGAGGTGATGCTTATGGTAGTGCTTTGAATCATGATAGTCACTTTTCGAACTGATAATCAGTATCTCTAGTAGCCTTCGATAGTAATTCAATAGATCATGGTAGTTCATTCAGTAACGGCTTTGACGACAACCGGTACTGAAACTCCAATATTTTATTAAGCGCTCTAAATCACCATTTGTAATTAAGACAGTAATAGCCGATGGTGAACAGCTAATAATTATCTAGCTAGCGCAGTCCTTCCGGCTGCGCTTTTTCCTGTGGAATAAATCTATGCGACTCATTAAATCACTGATACTGGTGGCGGTCTGCCTGTGCTCAATGAATGCCAGTGCGTTCTGTTTCGTGCAGGCAGGAGAACGCTACCACCTTGACCCGATGCTGCTTGAAGCGATTGCCATGCAGGAAAGCAGCCTCAATCCGCGCATCACCAATGATAACGGCCCGCGACTTGGTAAAGACTATGGCCTGATGCAGATAAACAGCAGGCATATTCCTGAACTGGTCAGAATGGGGGTTATCCGCTCCCCGCAGGACTTACTGAATGACCCGTGCCTGAATGTACAGATAGGTGCATGGATACTCGCCAGACATTTACGGACGTGCGGTGTTAACTGGCACTGTCTGGGTTCATACAACGCCGGTTTCTCCGCCAGGAATGCCGGTAAGCGGGAACATTACGCCAACCTTATATACAACCTCTACGTCCGCGTTAATCGCTCGTCAAAAATAACAGGTTAAGTCCTCTCACCGGAGAAAACAGATGAGTCTTAAAGGCCGTGATATTACGCAGGGCGGTCAGGTCACGTTTATGCGTTTCCGGATGTTCCTGCAAGTTAATAATATTCTGTTCTACTACGTTTTTATTGGGTGGCTGGCTCTTGCTGGGGTTCATCCTGTATCTGCGATTAAATACCCAGACGTTCCTTAACGGTCTGGTTTACTGGTGGAGTCATACATTAATACCGCTTGGTTCAATTATCAGAAAGCCACCTGTTTACCCTGTAAGATATTACGGAAATACGCTTTATTATACTTACGATAAAATTCTCACCGATAAATACACGGTCTGGTGTGGTATCACTCTGAGAAATGAATTTATCCTGTCAGGACTATTTGCATCGATAATTACTTTTGCTGTGGTTATGGGGGTGTTCTGGTATATCGGGCGAGTGGGGAAAAAAGCCAGCGAAGATGAAGTGACCGGTGGCCGTATTCTTGAAGACGACCCCAACAGTTGTGGCGCGTCTTATGCGTAGGCGGGGAACGGCGTCACATATCGTGATAGACGGCCTGCCAATAGTCAAAGACTCAGAAATACAGAACTTCGCCATGCACGGCACGGTCGGTACGGGTAAATCCACGCTGATGCGTAAGAAATTGCTCCGGCTACGTGAAGCCGGTGTCCCGGTCATTATTTATGACAAAGGGAATACCTTTGTAGAGGAATTCTTATGACGAATCCATCGATATCATTCTTAACCCGAAGGACAGGCGCTGTGCCAACTGGGATCTGTGGGCCGAATGCCCGACGCTACCCGACCTGGAGGCTGTCACCGAAACGCTTATCCCGATGGGGAACAGCGGCGATCCCTTCTGGCAGGCGTCAGCCAGGACGATTTTTGCTGAAGGTGCCGAACAGATGCGCGGCGATAAGAAGCGGACGTATAACAGCTTCCTGCGCACACTGCTGGCGATCAAGCTCGATAAACTGCGTGACTTTCTGGCCGGAACGCCAGCTTCCATGCTGGTTGATGGCAGCATTGAGAAAACGGCCATTTCGATCCGAAGCGTTCTCACTAACTATGTGAAGTCGCTGCGCTATTTGCAGGGTATCGACCGCGAGGGTAAAAAGCCGTTCACCATCCGTGAATGGATGCAGGGCAACAGCGATAAAAAGCGCAGCGGCTGGCTGTTTATCACATCCAATCAGCGTCACCATGAATCGCTGAAGCCGCTGATATCAATGTGGCTGGGCATTGCGTCCGGCAACCTGTCTGTCACTGCATGAGAACCGCTACCGGCGCGTCTGGTTTTTTTATGACGAACTGACCTCGCTGCATAAGCTGCCTGATCTGCCTTACATCATTGCGGAGGCCCGCAAATATGGCGGCTGCTTTGTGCTGGGTTTTCAGTCCTATGCGCAGCTTGAAGAAACCTACGGGCCCAAATTCGCTGCTGCTATCTATGACCTGCTGAATACCAAATATTTTTTCCGTTCACCCAGCGCGGCCATTGCGAAATTTGTTGAAGAAGATATCGGCCAGACCGTCCGCAAGCGTTTCTCTGAACAGACCAGCTTTGGTACGGACGAGGTGCGCGACGGTATCAGCTACGGCAAAGACGAAGAACGGGTATCGATAGTCAGCTATTCAGACGTTCAGGGGCTGGAAGACCTACAGTGCTTCGTCACGCTTCCCGGTAAATATCCCGTTGTTCGTCTCACACTGAAATACCAGCCCCTGCCTAAAGTCGCGGAAGGACTCCTTGAACGTGACGTGAAAACCTCTCTCGACCCTGAAATTGAGCGGGAAATCAGCCAGCAGGAGAAGCAGCGAACGGCTGGCAGCGAGAAAGTTGTTCATTCCTTCCGACACTCAGGTGAAAACCGATCCGGCACCGGCAGGCAACTCCGCAGGTGTGTCGTCTGTACCGACCGAAACCGAAGGCTCCGGGCCGGATTCATCTTCGTCAGGTCCGTCAGGCGACAAGCCAGCCGCTACGGACAAACCTGCCCGTGGTGGTGGCCGTGAGAACGAAATACCTCATGGCGTCAGCACTGACGGTGAGGTTGTCGATATGGAAGCGTATGAAGCCTGGCAGCAGGAGATGCAGCATGGCACCCGCGATGAGGTACGCCGTGAGGAAGTGAATATCAACCACCACCCGTCGCATGAAATTGATATGGAGTTGTGATGCTTTCAGTTGAACCGATTCATGGCGACGCCAGATATTACGGCGGTGAAGCCAACTTTGAGACGCTGGAAAATGCCGATGGTCACTGGCTGGGGAAGGGGGCGGCCATGCTGGGACTGGAGGGTAACAGTCGTTCCGGAAGTCTTTGATGAAATGCTGCGGGGACATCTGCCCGATGGTACGGTAATTTCACGTCAGATAGCGGGTAATGAAACAAACCGTCCGGGCATGGATCTGACCTTTGGTGCGCCAAAAAGTCTTTCCATCCTCGCCCTGCTGGGCGGTGATACCCGGCTGATTGATGCGCATAATGAGGCGGTCAGGCTGGCGATGCTGGAAGTGGAGAAAAGCGTCAATACCCGCCTTACCCGTGACGGTGTCACCACTACGGTGACGACCGGCAACATGGTTGCCGCAGTCTATACGCATGATACGAACCGTGAAGGTGAGATGCACCTCCACTCGCACGGCCTGCTGTTCAATGTCACCAGCGCTGATGATGGTAAGTGGCACGCGCTGGGGAGTGATACCCGCCAGCGCAGCGGTATCCGTGAGCAGGTTTACGATCTGAAACTCGCTTACGGGCAGTTTTACCGCGAGTATTTGCGCCCGATGGTGGAAGACTGTGGTTACACGCCGGTCAGGAGCGGACCGCATGGCATGTATGAATTTGCTGAAGTTCCACCGGATGTGATCCGTGCATTTTCTCAGCGAACCGCGCAGATTGATGATGCCGTAGGGCGGGATGCCAGCCCGCTTTCCCGCTCGGTTGCGGCGCTGGATACCCGTAAAAACAAGGCGTTCGTCGAGGGGGAAGCGAGGCGTGAGCAGTGGGATAAGGTGCTGTCGGACTACGACTTCGATCCGGATAAGACGATCCAGGCAGCCCGCGAACGCAGCCGGTCGCAGGCAGCAGAACGCGGCGAAGCGGAAGCGGGTTCTCCGGCCAGCGTGACACTCACGGCTGAACCTGCACTGAAAGAGGCCATCACGCAGGCTCTGTCGTCTCTCAGTGATAAAAAAGCGCAGTTTGCCTACAGCGAAGTCCTGACCGCCGTTGTGTCACTGCTGCCAGCGGAAAAGGATATGGTGCAGCGGGCCAGAACGGGCATCGATACCGCTATTGAACAGGGCCGTCTTATTGCGCTGGATAAGGACAAAGGCATTTTTACGTCTGATATTCATGTACTCGATGAACTGACGGTTCGCCAGTTTGCGCGGGAGCATATGGATTCCGGCCGCGCCATTGTCTCCGGTGAAGCCCTGCTGAACGGGACGCTTGCCGCCGTCTCCGGCGTCTGTGCTGAACTGGCAGAGAATCGCGATCCACTTGCGATGTATATGGGCGCGGCGGCGCAGCGGTACAGCGTGAGCGAGCTGAACAACTTACTGGACTGGCGGTGTCACAGGGGCGTCAGGTTATGGTGCTGGCCGCAGATCGCAAAAACGAAGCTTTTCTGGGTGAGAGTGAGACCCTGTCCGGTCTGATTGCCGGACGTGGCGTACTGAAAGACCGATCTGCCGCTGACTGCTCATACCACAGTGATTGTCGCGGAGGCTGAAACGCTGGGGCTGAAGGACAGCGTCTTCCTGATGGAAAAAGCGCGGGAAAGCGGTGCGCAGGTCCTGCTGATGGACAGCGGTAAACGGCAGGGGACAGGCAGCGTCCTTTCGGTGCTTCAGGAAGAAGGTGCTGCCCACTATCGTTTCAATGACGCGCCGGTGCCGGTGGCACAGCTTACGTCTGAAGCGGATAAAAAAGTCCGCTACAGCCATCTTGCCGCAGCGTATGCCCGTGATGTTATCGCCGGGCACAGCGTCGTTGCGCAGGTTGCCGGTGAGCGTGAGCAACAGGTACTGACGGGGTATATTCGTGATGCGCTACGCGAGCAGGGGCGTATCACCGGCGATGATATCCGGATTGAAACATTGTCTCCGGTCTGGCTCGACAGTAAGAACCGCAAAAGCCGTGATACCTACCGCGAAGGTATGGTGATGGAACGGTGGGATGCGGATGAAAAGTGCATGGAGCGCTGGCGTATTGATCGTGTTGGCGCTGAAACCAGTGTTCTCCGCCTGGTGAATGGGGCTGGTGAACAGCAGCATCAAAAAATCAGCCAGATTGACGCCTCATGGAGCCTTTTCAAACCCCGGACGCTGGAGGTGGCCCCCGGCGATCGGCTGCGGGTTACGGGACGGGAAGCGAAAGGTAGGCTGAAGGCGCAGGATGTGGTCAGCGTAGTCAGCGCCGGTGATGGCGTTGTTGCGCTGGAGAAAAACGGAAAGGTTATCCGGGCAGATATCACTCAGCCCCTGAAGGTTGAACATAACTATGTTGAACCCCTGGGGAAATCGATAGCGCCTGAAGGAAAGGTGCTGGCCGCGCTCAGCGGGCGTGAGATGCGCGATGATGTGTTTAATACCCTGACCCGCAGCGGCAGTGATATCCGGATATTTACTGCAATGGATGCCGAACGGGGCGAGGCAAAACTTGCCCGCAGCCCTGCTGTGCGGGTGATAAGCGCCCAGGTGGAAGCGGCCACCGGCGCAAAAGGGGTTGATGCTGCCCTCGATGCCGCAAGAGAACTGCCACGAACCCCGGCGGCTCAGGCCGTGTATCTGGCCCTCAGTCAGGTGCAGCATGAAAAAACCGCCTTCCAGGCCCCGGAACTGCTCAGTGCCGCGCTCAGTATTAATTCAGCGGTCGGCATTCCGGCTATCCGGTCTGAGATTAACCGGCAGGTAAAGGGCGGTGAGCTTATCCGGCTGGAAGCCGGGCTGATGCTGCCGAAATCCACCTTTGAAACGGAGAAGGCCATTCTGCGCCATATCGCGGAAGGGAAAGGCAGCGTCACGCCGCTGATGGCGTCGGTGCCTGAACAGTATCTTACGGGACTGACGGCAGGGCAGCAGGCCGCCACGCGCATGGTGCTGGAAAGCGCTGACCGCTTTACAGCGGTGCAGGGCTACGCCGGTGTGGGTAAAACCACGCAGTTTAAAGCCATGCTGGCGGCAATGGAGACGTTGCCGGACGACCAGTGACCGGAGGTGGTGGGTCTGGCTCCGACTCATATTGCTGTCGAGGAAATGAAAAGCGTGGGCGTCCGGGCGCAGACGCTGGAATCCTTTATCTGGGAGGACAGACAGGCCCGGATGAACGGTGAGAAGCCGGACTACAGCAATACGCTGTTCCTGATTGATGAGGCGTCAATGATTGGCAACCGGGCGATGAGTGAGGCTTACCAGGCCATCGCCACCGGCAGCGGGCGAGCCGTCACCAGCGGGGATGATGCTCAGTTGCGGGCCATCGAGCCGGGACAGCCGTTCCGGCTGATGCAGCAGCGCAGCGCCGTAGATACAGCTATTATGAAGGAGATTGTGCGCCAGACGCCGGAACTTCGGGAGGTGGTGTATGCCATGATTGAAGGGCAGCATGCGCTCGCACTGGAGAAGGCTGAAGGTGTATCGTCGGATGTGGTGCCGAGAGAAGCCGGCGCATTTATGCCGGCATCATCTGTTGAGCAGGTAAGCCCGGATAAAGAGCAGGCCCTGGCGCTACGTGAGGCCGGGATGCCCGCCAGCGTGACGGAGGCGATAGCGGCTGACTTTGCGGGGCGGACAGCCGAGGCTCGTGACAGATACGCTGGCCGTGGCCGCATCTCAACGCGGACAGGCGGGAAATTAACCGTCTGATCCATGCTCATCTGAACAGGCAGGGAGATAACCAGAAACGAACATGAGATTACCATACTCGATCCGGTTCGCGTCCGTCACAATGAGCTTCGGAGCCTGACAGGATGGGCCGATCAGACGGGAAAAGTTGCCCTGATTAACCGGGAATACTGGACGGTCGGCAGCACTGACCGGCAGAGCGGGCTGGTGACGCTTATCAGCCATGACGGACGGGAAAAAATCCTGTCACCGTTCGAGAACAGCACCGAGGATGCACAGATTTATCAGCCGAGGATTATCAGCGTCAGTGAGGGCGACAGAATGCGTTTTACCCGTTCTGATGCCGAGCGCGGTTATACCGGAAACAGCTTCTGGAACGTGGAACATATCGACGGACAAAGCATGACCCTTCGCAGCCAGGATGGTCAGCTTACCCGTCGTCTTGACCTTAATGACCCGGCAGACAGGCATACCGACCTGGGGTATGCCGTCACGGCCTACGGTGCTCAGGGGGCCAGTTCCCGCTTTGTTATTACGCTGGAAGGGCTGAAAGAGGGCGAAAGCGGATGGCAACAAAGGAAAGTAGCTACGTCAAGCTGTCGCGTACGAAAGAGCACGTGCAGGCCTATACCAGATGACAGAGCCGGATGGCTGGCTGGACTCAGTAAAGACACGAGTGATCGTACCGCCCATGATTATCTGATGGCGGGCGAGGATCGGGCGGGCAGGACGGCAGAGGGGATTCTGTCCTGGGCCTCCCCTCTTGCCGATGTTGCCGCTGGCCGGGCGTTGCTGAAAACCTACGGGCTGGCTGAAGGCGAATCACAGGGCCTGTTTGTGCCTGGCGTCAGGCGGCATCCTGAACCGGGGCTGGCGTTCGCGCTGTGGGACAGCAACGGCAACCGTTCAGGCGTGGTGATCCTGACGATAAAAGCAGATGAGCGTAACGGCGTGTCCTTACGCGGTGATTTCAGAGTCATTGGCAGCAGTGATGCGAGGTTTGCGGGGATACAGCAGAGCCGGAACGGGGAAAACCGTATAGCGGAGAGCCTGCCTGAAGGGTTGCAGCTTGCGCAACAGTATCCCGACAGCGGCGTGATCGTCAGGATGGAGGGCGAGGGTTTACCGCTCAATATCAGCCGTATCACCGGCGCTGATCAGGTAGTCGATGACAGCCTGACCGCGCAGTTTGCCCACAATATGGCAGAAAAACAGGAAGACCCCCTGCCCTTCATTCCGGAGCCGAAGGAGAACGCTGAACAGGAGGCTGAACGGCTTGCCCGCGAAGCCCTGGAAAAACAGGGTAAAGGTGAGAAGGATATTCGCGTCGGAAGACGTACTCGCCGCCATCAGCGAGCCGGAGGATGATATTCATACCGGGCTGCTGGCCGGTAAGCTGAAAGAGGAGGAATATCCGCTTACCGGGCGGGATATTGCGGCGGCGCTGGACGAGAAATCACCGGAGAAAGCGCCTGAAAGCAGAGAGTCAGCCCGAGCAGTCACTTCATCTGAAGCAGATCGAGCGGGACATGGTGAAAGAAAAATCTTTCGAGGACTGACGCCGGGCGCTATGCCTTTTCCGGCAGCAGCCGGATAACGGAAAAGCCTTCCTCATCAGGTCGCTGCTCTGCGCGAAGATGGCATTGCTCAAGTAACGGAAATACGCCTGAAATATCACCGGTGAAGCGGATCTCCAGCGGTTTAATCAGTTCGCCGCCGTCACTGAATGCGGGATGGAGTTCTGCTTTCGGGGTATACACCGCGCTGGCCGTTGCTGATTCCCGGTGATAACTACGCCATTCCTGCTGTGACAGCAGAAAGTCCCGCCAGTCCATTGTTTTCAGCGTTTCGATAAAATACGTGAAGCGGAATAACACGCTCTGCTTCAGCAGTTCGCCCGTACTGGCAGCGCCAGATGTACTCCAGCTTGCGGTGCAGCCTGGCACCGAAACCATAGCGTTTTCCCTCGTCAAGAAGCCAGAGGATGTCCTGTGCGACCGCGCGGGGGAACAGCTTGCGTTTCTGGGCGGTCGTCAGCCACTGCATGATGAACATGTGTATCTGTAAATCTGTGCGAGTTTTGCCCTGCTTCTGCGACAGCTTTACTGCTACCAGCAGGCACCATGCCAGATGCGTCAGTTCTTCGGTCGGGCGTTTCTGATAAAAGACAGTCAACCAGTACCACTCCATTTTTTTCGTAGCGCGGAAGGATAGCACATTGCCTCCCCGGTCGGGAGCAGGGCTACCGCCTTCGCTGCGCTCAGTTGGTCAACCCCGGAAACGGGTAAAAGCAAGTTTTACCCGCCCCCGGCGTTCCTGTTAAAAATCAAAGGAATCATGATGATGCTATTTTCATGCGGAAGACTGGTCAGGGCCAGCTTTCTTTGCCTTCCCCTGCTCTCTTCTCTGCCCTTCCCTGCCGTCGCGGGGGTATCGACGGCTCCGGATATTCAGGTGGGGTTTTCTCCTGAAGGGACAGGCCGCCTTCTGGTGCTGAACACCATCGGTTCCGCACAGCAGAGTATCCGGATGATGGCCTATTCCTTCACTGACCCGGACGTGATGAAAGCGCTTATTGCCGCGCATCAGCGGGGCGTGGATGTAAAAATCGTTATCGACGAGAAAGGCAACCGCAACAGGGCCAGCATGGCGGCAATGAATCTGATTGTGAATGCCGGTATTCCGCTGAGGGCAAACGACCGCTTCCCTATCCAGCATGATAAGATTTTAATTGTTGATAATCATACGGTTGAGTCAGGTAGCTATAACTTCAGCAGAGCGGGAGCGAGTAAAAATTCGGAGAACGTGGTGGTGATGCGCTTTATGCCCGCCATCGCCAGCCAGTACCTGTCTCACTGGCAGTCCCGCTGGGAAATGGGGACGACTGGCAATCGACCTGGTAATAACGGCGTACAGGTGGCCTCTCACTGACAGGGGTGATCCGTGCGCCAACACAGATCACCTTTTCGATAAAAGTTAAGTCGCTGATTTACCGATTCTGTAGTATTCTCCGCGGGACGATCCTTTTTTGATCCTTGGGGAGGCGGAGATGTCGCAAGCCGTAAATGCAGCAACTTCCTCATCGAAACGTCCTTACAGAAAGGGTCATCCACTTAGTTGTGCTGAAAGACAGCGTGCCTCAGTGGCGCCGAAAGAGAGCCACTCACAAAGAAGTCAAAGTTTACGTTCTGGAACCTCAGCTCTGAAAGAACGGCTGATGACTATGTGCCAGGCGGCACGGCTTAACCCAGGCAGAAATGTTAGCCCGTTGAATTGAGCGTGAAGCACAGGCCAGAAGTGTAGCCTGATGGGCGTACATTCTTGATGCTGTATCCTGTGAGTGCTAAATTGCTGTTCAGAGTGAAGAATATTTTGGCGAGCCACGCCGTAAGGTGGCAGGGAACTGGTTCTGATGAGATGTTTACCCGGAGCCAGAAAAAACGAAACCCCGACAATCTTTCTTAAGTTTGGCGAGTGAGAGATTAATCGGGGCCTACTAAAACTGCATAGAAGCTGTTGCTCTATGCAGGGAGTATATGTGCATGCTCAGAAAACTGCAATACCTTCTGTGCTGCTTGACTCCTTCCGTGCAACATAAGCGCAGGAAGGTGTGGCTGACGCTCAGGCCCTGTTCACACATTACCGACAGGTCAAGAACCCGAATCCGGAATTCACCCCTCGTGAGGGCAAAAAGACGCTGCCGTTCTGCCGTAAGCTGATGGCGAAAGCTGAAGGCTTCACGTCCCGTTTCGATTTCTCCATGCACGTTGCGTTTGCGCGTTCGCTGGGTGTGCGTCACCGTATGCCACCGCTGTTACGCCGCCGTGCCATCGATGCGCTGTTGCAAGGGCTGTGCTTCCACTATGACCCTCTGGCTAACCGCGTCCAGCGCTCCATCACCAATCTGGCCATCGAGTGCGGGCTGGCCACAGAATCGAAAAACGGCAATCTGTCCATCACCCGTGCTACACGGGCGCTGAAGTTTATGGCGGAGCTGGGGCTGATTACCTATCAGACTGAGTATGATCCGCAGATTGGCTGTAACATCCCGACCGACATTACGTTCACCCCTGCTCTGTTCTCGGCGCTGGATGTTTCTGACGTGGCTGTTGTGGCCGCGAGGCGCAGTCGCGTGGAGTGGGAAAACCAGCAGCGTGAAAAACAACGCCTGCCCCGCCTGGATATGGACGAACTGATAGCCAAAGCCTGGCGGTTCGTGCGTGAGCGGTTCCGGAGCTATCAGTCCGAGCGCAAATCGCACGGGCTGAAGCGCGCCCGCGCCCGCCGTGACGCTGACCGTAACCGCCGCGATATTGAAACCATCGTGAAGGCGGCAACTGACGCGGGAAATTGCTGAGGGCCGCTTTACCGGAAACCTGGACGCTGTGCGTCGGGAACAGGCAAGGCGTGTAAAAGAGCGAATGCTGATGTCCCGTGGCAACAACTATACGCGGCTGGCAACGGCCACCACCTGACCCCCCCTCTCCTTTCATTAATCCGGCTGACGTCGGAGGGTTCTGCACGTCTGTTACTCACAGTTGCTTATTATCTGAGCGAACTGGTATGACAGCCCATCTATGATCCCCCTCTTTTCCTGCCAGACAGTGCTGAAATTTTGTCGCCGGTGCCATCTTTGCCCGCTGAATTCAGTTACCCACATCTAACTGCAAGGGACTTCCCATAAGGTTACAGCCGTTATGGTCACAGAGCGCCAGCCGCACTGATTTCAAAGTGCGTGGTTCCTTTAAAAACCTGCTCAGTACTTCTTTTAAATACCTTTTATCTTTTTCATATAAATATATAACCTGTTCATCGTCTGCCCTGTGGACAGCCTCAGAGAATGCCCGCCCTTGCAGCGGACTCACGTCCGCGCCGGTTCGTTAAAAGCAAAGTTACCTCCCGTCGCTACGCGACAGGCACCGTTAGGCATCTGAAATAGTTAGAGCATTCAGAATACGTTTCCGCAAACCCGGAACGTGCATTTCTGTAACCTCACAGCCCAGCCCACCACTGAAAAGCGGGGCCGCCCGGGCCAGAGGCCCGGAACAGCGTCGCTTTTAATGATGGATGTTGTAACTAGAGTCAAGTCACTTTGAGTCGTGCCGCTTGAAAGTCTGGAGTAACACGCCCGTAAGCGGCCCTCACGGCCCGCTAACGCGGAGATACGCCCCGACTGCGGCTACGCCTTGTCGTGACCACTCCGACAGCGCACAAAAGCTTCTGTATCGCTTTTAGCGGGTTTGTGTCTAGCAGGGTGAAAGTATGGATTGGCAGAACCTATCAGAACTGTAACCGGCTGCGCCGGGTCACGGTGCCATTCAGCAGTAAAGCTATATTCAGTATCCGCTGGCACCTCCATGCCGCTTTGCGGCATTCAAATAACTGGCTGCGCACAGCTCGCCAGTTTTCTACCATGATACCATAAAGGAATTCAATTTGAATCCATTGGTGAATTCCTTAAGAATTCTAACTTAGACTCCCTTAAGAATTCCAATTGAATTCCTTTATAAATTTAACTTAGAATTCATTATTGAATTCCACTTGGTTTCTATGTAGAATTCAAACAGGATGTATTGTTGAATTCTTTTTGGAATTCCTTTTTGGTGCCAAGTGGTACTAACCTATAGATAGAGGGTATATGTATGCCGGTCATTGTTTTCGTATCACCAAAGGGGGGGGCAGGGAAGACAACTTCTGCCTTAGCCTTAGCTATGCAAATCGCACGGCGTGTACCAGTTACCGTTATTGATGCCGACCCTAACCATCCGATTAAAACCTGGTCTGAAGGAGGAGACACTCCTCAAAATATGACAATTATCTCGGATGTTACGGATAAGACTATTGGTGAAACGATCGCAGAAGCTGCGACAAAAACCCCTTTCGTAATTGTTGATTTGGAAGGGACAGCAGCGACCATAGTCGCGTATGCGATTGCTGAATCAGACTTTGTAGTCGTGCCAACACAAGGCTCACAACTTGATGCCGAACAAGCTAGCAGAGCTTTCGGGTTAATACGGGCACACGAACGTGGTATTCAGAAGCACAAACCTGATTACCAGCTACCGTATGCTGTTTTGTTCACACGTACTTCAGCGGCGATTCAAAGTAGGGATACGAGGCATATTCGTAAGAGCTTCAAAGCCGGAGGTATTCCTTTTTTTGAAACTGAACTGAACGAACGGGCCGCCTTTAAAGCTATGTTCTCTTACCGTCAACTACTTGAATCTCTTCCCAGAGATGAAGTTTCAAATGTTGATAAGGCAATTGAAAACGCAGAAGCTTTCACCCGTGAACTGATAGCAAGAATTACTCCGGAAGCAATACAGCAACAGGACAAGGTCACATTATGAGCCGCGTAGATCCGCTAGATAGCTTGAAGAATTTTGAGCCAAAATCAGCCAAAGAGCAGAAATCAAAGCAAAGTAACGCAGAGATTGAGGAATTAGCTAACGAACACGGTTTTGTCGCTAGATTGTCAACAGCGCCGACGCCCCCAGTCGAACGCTCTAAGCGGAGGTTTAAAACCGGACGTAATGTACAGATCAACATTAAGGGGGAGCAAGATACCAAAGATGAATTATATCGAGTTGCTGATATGATCGATGAGCCATTAGGTGAAACTCTCAAACGTGCGTTAGCAGCTTTGAGACGGGAACTTGAAAATGTGCAGGGCACAAATTAGCCCCAACATCTGGTGCCGGGCGTTACTCTTAATCGCACTGCCAGCAACCGGCACAATCATCCCATCCCTGGCGAGTCTGGTCATTGGTCAGCAGACAGTCAATGACCAGACAGTTGCGAACATCAGCTATCATATTAATTTCACTGAATAAATACTCTACCTGTTCTTTCAACTGCTCGTCGTTTTCAGCAGTCAGAGGTATTCGGTATTCATTCCCCCCTAAAGTTTTCCCCTCAAATTCAGCTTCGATGAACCAGTCAATCAACTCTCTGGTTTTTTTCTTCCCACGGGTAAATTTACTGCCATTTTCAATCGACACAAACAAGGTCATAGAACGTGGGGCAGGGGAGGCTACAGGCGTTTCTACCAAGGGTTTAGCCTCAATATGGCTGGCAGCATATTTGATGGCACTGCTGATGGTGTTTCGGCTGCAACCAATCGTTTTCTGAACCTGAGTCCAGGAGCTACCACTCAACAATAACCGGTTGATGGCATCATAACGTGGCTTATTGACCTGCCGCCCACGGTATTTGCCCGCCGCTTTCGCTTTAGTTATGCCCTGTTGCTGACGTTCCCGCCGCTGTTCGTAATCGCGCCGTGCAATAGCGGCCAGCATATCGAGCAACATATCATTGATGGCCGCAAACATCCGGCTGTCAAATTCATTAGCTCTGGGGGAAAGGTGCTGCCAGGTAGTGGGAACATTAACGGCCACTACCCACACGCCACGCTGACGGATGATCGCTTTAAGTTTCTCCCATTCATCCCCTTTTAAGCGAGAAAGGCGATCGACGTCCTCAATAAGCAATACATCACCGGGGCGGCTGTCATTGAGCAAACGGAAGAGTTCGGGACGCTCCAGGCGTGCGCCTGATTCATTCTCAGCATAATAGTTACAGATGATGACATTATGCTCATGAGCAAAGCGATCAAGCATATCGCGGGCACGTTGAGCATCCTGCTCACTGGTTGAAGCCCGAAGGTAGGCGCGAACAAACATGGACATGGTACTGTTAGAGTCCTTTAGTGATACCGGTCTGGTTAGGGTTTATGCCATGTAGATAAACAGTACCGGATTCTGCCAGTTCGGTATAGGGATACTTATACAGTACTTGTTTCCGATGGTTCGGGGAAGGCACACAACCACAATATAAATTGTCACTTATAAGAGACAGTTTATATTGACTGCTTGTCACTTATAAGAGACAATGTACACAGATTAAGGGAACGAGGGCGGCAAGATGCCTTACACGGCGAAACGATACCAGACAGAAAACGGTGAGGTTCCATACACCGACTGGATGAAAAAATTAAGACGTAAAGATCAGACCGCTGCGTTAAAAGTGGATTCCAGAATTGCCCGCGCTATGGGCGGTAATTTTGGAGATCATAAATTCGAAAGGGATGGTGTCTGGGAATTACGAGTTGATTATGGTCCCGGCTATAGGGTTTATTATTCAATCGAAGATGGTGAAATAATTCTCCTGCTAATTGGCGGGAACAAAAAAACGCAAACAGCCGATTTAGATAAAGCCGTTAGTTATCTGCAAGATTTTAAAAAGAGGTCAAAAAAATGACAGCCACCAAAAATGTGAAGTCGCTGATTAGCAAAAATGATTATCCGGCAGCAGTTGATCACAACGCCGCCATGATTGAAGAACTACGCGCTGATCCTGATTATGCAAACGCTTATCTTGCTAATGCCCTGGAAGAAATTAACGAGTCTGGTGGCTTAGGCGGTTTTCTTGTTGCGTTACGTCAGGTAATAGAGGCTCGAGGGGGGATTTCCGAAGCCGCTAAAAAATCTGGCCTTGCCCGTCAGAGTATCTACCGTGCATTATCCCCGAACGGGAACCCAACCATCACAACACTGGCACAACTTGCAGCAGTGGCCGGGTTACAGTTCACTCTCAGCAAATCCAGCCACTAATTTCTCAAGTTCCCCCCATAAGCGGGGGAATTTTTGTCACTGACCGTTTCAGTTACCCGCCCCGTAATTCGCGGCTTCAGCCGCTCAAACGCGCAGATACAGCGCCCCGCGCCTATGCTACGCACCGTCACGGCGTACCGTTCGCAAGCTCACGCGCTAACTGCGAAAGGCTAATTGTGCGTTGTAAGTGCTGTAATGGGCTTTGCAGGGCGTGGAAGGGGGAGTGCTTAAATCTGCCTGGTTAGTTCGCCATAACTGGCGAACGTCCCCGGCGCGATGCAGCTTCCAGGTAGAACGTAACCACTGTTCGCGCCTCTTTTCAAAAGCAATGATGTAAATACATTTATATCTTTATATTTTAGGGCAATAAAAATTCTTGCCATACCTGCAAATGCAGGTATAATTTAATCATCGAAAGGGAAATGGTTTCTCTTTCTTCCAAAGCCCAAATTGGGCGGGAGTTCCAGATGAGCAAAGAAATCGCTGTAGAAATTTTGAATCAATTAGGTGGAAATAAATTTATTGCAATGACTGGAGCCAAAAATTTTTTTTGGCTTGAAAATGGTGGACTCATTTTTAAACTTCCATCGAATTTCGCTTGTAATGGTATTAACCTTGTTAAAATTGAACTAGATCCATCAGATACCTACAATGTGGAATTTTTTAAATCCAGAGGTACATCATTAAAAAGCATTGCATCATATACGATGATTTATTGTGACCAACTTCAGGATATCTTCACCGAAACAACCGGACTATATACATACCTTTGATAAGTGAAGGAGTCGCCCCGAAAGGGGCGATAACAAAATAAATTATAGAGTGTAAGGGGAAAAATGGCGAACAACATCATTAATGCAGAGCTGGTATTAGATGTTTTTAAGAAACATGGTGCATATATAACTCTTTGTGAAGTTAACGAAACGGTTAAATATTGCAATGTAAATGGCGGAAACATGCAATGTGGTTTAGATCCTGAAGGATGGGCGCATCGCTTAGCGAAGGAAGAAGCTTATCAACAGGAATGTGAGGCTCAGGAAGGTACTTGTGAAGATGTGCCTTTTGACCAGGGGGAACCAGGAACGTACAGCAGAGATTTACCAGGTTCCGGGGTTGGGAGGGAATAAATGTATGACATATTAAAATTGTTAAATTTATTAATAGCGCCTTGTGCGCTATTGTCATTTTTAAATTTAGGAAATTACTGTCATGACTGACAATGTTGTGAAAGTGAACAAGGGTAACTATTCATATACTATAACGGTAATTAACAATGAACTGTTACAGGTGGTTAAGTACGTAAAGACAAGGAATAAACATACAACAGGTAAAACGAAACGAGAAATTGTATTTGATGAAAACCTAACCAGAGACCAGGCTTTTGCTCTCGATGGCGAGGTTTTGAAAGCGCGTTTACTGGATTTTCTGAAAGGTATAAATAATGAAGAGTAAACCAACGCCAGAACAGGTTAAAGCCGCTCGCATTGCTGCTGGCCTTTCTTTAAAAGAAGCCGCTGATACTTTTGGTTATCAGTTAAATTCATGGCAAATGAAAGAAAGTGCAGGTAAAGCAAGTCGTTCTTTATCTATTGGAGAATACGAGTATTTACTTCTGTTAGCGAATCAACATCCAGAATATAAGATAGTGAGAAAATAGTTGTCACACCTGCAAATGCAGGTATGATATAATTATTGAAAGGGAAATGGGTTCTCTTTCTTCCAAAGCCCAAATTGGGCGGGAGCTTTTAATGAACGTATTAACTTTTAAAAATGATACTGTCTCTGTCGGTGATGTATTTGCGTCATCCTGGGGCTATGAGCAAACCAATGTTACCTTCTACCAGGTTCTTTCTGTACATGGAAAGAAAACTGTCACTGTTCGTGAAATCCGCGCTAATTCAGAATATAAAGATTCAATGGTCGGCTTTAAGACACCTGTTTTAAATGATTTTACAGGTGAGTGTTTTAAGCGCCAGATTAAAGATTGTGGCGATGAATTAGCGATTAAAATCG
>NZ_JBZCHT010000001.1:0-2854 GCF_058241465.1 Erwinia papayae | reverse complement strand
ACAGAAGAAAGAGCAAGAAGGAGAAGTAGATCTTACACAAGAAAATAATGACTTACCTGATCCCTTGATGTTCAATAAAGTTTTATTGGAAAACATACTCAAAGCTTCTTACGCTTCAACAACGCTTCTTCAGATGATTGGAAACTTAGATGAGGTTAAGAATATAGATTCATTTAATTATGAAAATGTAAAGGTTCAAATAAGAGAAAAAATTGACGATCAGTTAACTAAGGTTTTTAGTAATGATTGATGTGAAAAAGTGGGCGCGGTTTACTAGGGGAATGAATCTATTTAATTGTCATTCAATATAGTTAACTTATTTCGAAATAATGGCATGCATATGAGGAGTTGCCCGCTTTAATCGAGGTGATACTACTGCAAATTCATATAATGGGTTATGATTCCCACCCTCTTTGGTATCTTATCGATTTATAGAAGTCGTTATAATATGAGTCACTAGCCCTACATTTAATGGGTGTATTAAAAGAAATTATTCTGATATTTCTGGCTCTTTCAGGAGTTACTGGATTGAATTCTCCGCCAGGCTCCCCATGCATTATAAAATCGCCATGCTTGGCTCCACAGTGTATACAATGATTCATTACATAATGCATCTTTGCTTTTTTGCTATAATCATAAGTATAACATTGTGTATGTTTTTCAATTAATCGTTGTGCATCTGCGCTGACATATTCAACATGACACAATATAGCTGGATAGTGGTTATGCTCCCAGTAAACCTCATCTGTATCTTCATTGTAATTTTTGTAATGATATCCTTCGTCAAAGAATATCGTATACACATAGGTGTATTTATTACATGACCAACAATCTGTCATAACTCTTGCTATTGAAAATGATTTTGCTTTAATATTAGGGAGCAGCAGCCATTTACTGAATATTTCATGACTAAGGTTTTCAGGAACGTACCAAACCCTCATATTCCAGTCCCATTTCGCCCCTAATTTTTTCACTTCATCTTTTTCTTCGTATGGTACACGTAGATTTATCCTTCCCATTATGCTTTCCTTTATAGGTTTTGTGTTCCTTTCAATATTTTTTCTGGTATTGATTCATATCTTCTTATTTCGTGTATAAGAAATACTCTTTTTCCCTGTACCTGCTCGTTAATTATTGCTTTTCGCCTCTCAGTCCATAGTAGAAAACCAGTTTCTCTTTCAGGATATTCAATTTCATCTGGTCTGGAGCAAATCAGGATTGAGTCATTCAGTATTGTTGCGAACATACCCTCACCATAATCCTGTTCAGTAACAAGAAAATTAGTATTGTCCTCAAGAAAAAATTCAGATTGGTATAGTCGCAGGCGAAAGTACTCTAGGATAACAGGTACATATTGCACTGTAGGATTAAGTATCCCACCACGCCCATATACCAACCAGTCATGATTTATTTTTAAACCTTCTGCTAATGCACGAGAATTTTTATATGTACGTGCTTGATTTCTTATTAGATGACTAATCGTTGCTTGCGGAACTCCCGCTGCCAAAGACGCTTGTGATTGAGATAGCTTCAAAGTGCTAAGGGCCAGTTCTAACCTCTCTCCCAACGTTTTTGGCGTATTGTTCATGGTCTGTTTCACTCAAATATAACGTTCTAACGACACCATAGTTAATGGTTGTTTATAAGCAATTGTTTTTATTACATTGTTTTGATTTTTTAGTGTTAATGTATAAATCTACTAAAAATTAGTAGATTTTGTTGTCTTTGCGCTTTACTCTTGTTGTCGTAGTAATGTGCAAAAAATTTGCATTACGTGCTGTACAAAACTACAGGTGTGTGATTATATACAGTTTGTAAGGTTTTGTTGATTATTCGTATGCTAATGTTCTATAAGTGCTTTCTCCACGGCGAGAAAATGGGGGAGGCTTGCCTAAAGAAAACCGGGCTATGGAAAACTGGTATCTGGCTCAGTGCCAAAACAAAAGTTTCGATCGTGTTCTTCGCTGGATTTCAAGTCTCAATGTCGAATGCTATTTTCCACTTGAAACCCGTATTACTCGCAGAAAAGATTGTGGTGGATCGCGTGTGTCGCAGAAACCATTGCTACCAGGCTATCTGTTCGTTTGTTTTGATCCTGAAGTTACTCACCCAACAAAAATCACTGATATTCCAGGTGTACATTCCTTTGTCAGGTTTGGTGATATGGCCTGTGTCGTTCGTGATGAAGTTATCAAAGCGCTTAAGTGCGTTCGCATTCTCCGAATAGACCCCACTGATAATTGCGTTGAGTGTGCCAATTTATCACCAGCGCTGATATCCGCTATTCAGCGGATTTACGCGATACCCCGGCCTCTTGAAAGGCAGGTTGAATTTATGCGCCTCCTTGAGCGCGGTGATGTTCTGGAGGAACTCTTAAGTGATACCTCTCATATCTACACTGCTGTGACCGGCATTGCATCTTCAGGCGGCTGCGAGGCCAACCTGCCACATCCAGCAACTGTTTATAGTGACGTAAACGCTGAAAAAATATTACTGGAACGTATTGCATCCCGAAGTATTCAGCGCCCACCTCTTACTTAATTAATATGCTTTTTCAACACTACTATGCCAGGGCTTGCCCTGGCTTTTCCGCAGGAGTCCAAATGTCTCAAACCTCGTCAATAAAAGCCGCCCGTCCTGGAAGGACTATGTATGTAGGTGAGGAACGTTGCGAGCGCATTCGCAGATGTGCAGTCGAAGCGAGTTATCACTCAGGACAAACAATTTCAGGTTCACAGTTTCTTCAGTTCCTGATAGATAATTTTTCTGACCCGGCAGTAAGTACTCTGATCAAGGAAATTGGTAAGAATGTAAAGTGAGGTACTTATGTCTCCGCAAACCAGCCAATTACGCG
>NZ_JBZCHT010000004.1:0-43290 GCF_058241465.1 Erwinia papayae | reverse complement strand
GCCGCCCCAGCGAGCAAAAAGGCACGCCCACGTGCCGTTTTTTGTAGGGGGGCTTGCCCCGCACACCGTCGCAGCCAGGTATCGCGCAGCCAGAAATACATCTGCAATTTATGAAAAAGGAATGACACTTCGTGATTTATTTAACACTGATTTTGTTCAGTCATTACGTGAAGATGTTCCCGCATTTTGTGGTGAGCTAGAAGAAATTGCTTTAGTTAACTCAATTAATGCCACCAAAGGATTTTCTTTAAAAGAGGTTTTTGATGAAGGTGGTTGTTGCTACATTATTGGTTCAACGCGCAATCAAAAGATAATTTCCGCACAAAGAATGATTCTGACTCGGCTGATACAAATAGCAGAGACCAGGGACAGAATAAACAGCACTCCGCGTACTGTTGCTATTTTCCTCGACGAGTTGAAATATCATCTTTCTCGCCCTGCTCTTGAAGGGCTTGTAACCTTACGGGATAAAGGCGTGCATATATTCATGGCTTTTCAGGCGATAGACGATTTGCGTGACTGCCCGTCTGCTATATCAACATCATTAACAGCCATCTGGCGGCCAGCGATGCCGGACGCTGGCACTACGCGATGTATGTCATGCCGGATGACAAAACCAAAACATCGTTAATCCGGCTGTTTGACTCCATCAAAACGGTAATGAGGAACAACGTTCCGGTGCCGTTCGACACGAAAAACCGTGAAATGTTTCTTTTCCGCACCATTGATGAACTGGAGCAAGCAGCCGCCAGCGGCGGCCAGTGATTATTCATATAAATCTATTTTTATAAGGTGTGACAAATGAAATGCCGATCTCGTTTGCTTGTGTTTCTGCCCCTGCTTTTCCCCGCCCTTTGCCTGGCTGACTTTTCTGGCCGTGTTGTTCGGGTCGTCGATGGTGATACTGTCCAGGTACTCACCGATGGCAAAATGGTGAAAGTTCGCCTTAACGGTATCGATGCCCCGGAATCGGGGCAACCGTTCGGCCAGCGCTCGAAGCAGAACCTGTTAAAGCTGGCTGTCCAGAAACAGACTGTGGTCATAGCCAACAATACAGATAGTTATGGCCGCTGGCTGGGAACGTTGATGATTGACGGTATCGATATCAACGCAGAGCAGGTTAAAGCGGGTATGGCGTGGGCTTATCGATATCATGGCCGTGCCAGTGACGAATCAATGCTACGCCTTGAAGAAGAAGCCAGACGGCATAAAATCGGGCTGTGGTCGTCGTCTGACCCAGTGGAGCCGTGGAAGTGGCGCAAACAGAATAAATAGGATTATATTTTTATATAATTCTGATATGGTAAGGTTAATTTTTAGACGGACGAGGGACTTATGATATTCGCTAAATTTCAGTCACTGACCCATAAGATAGACACAATGGTTATTCGTGACATTAAACGGGAGATGCCGTTGAAATACTGGTCATTCAAAGTGGCGGAATGGATCGCCAGAATCGGGATGATTGGCTTTGTTTGTACCTTTCTTACGTATTTCGGACTCGGCCTCATCATGCAGCACTCAGGCCAAAACCTGCCGGAATCGTTTACTGAGGGATGCGCTCAAGCCATCGTTGCATTGATAGCTATTGCCCTGGTCGGTTTCCTGGTCAGAGGCGGGTTGTACGTCGATCTGGAAAAAAGAATCCTGGATAAGTGGCAGGGCTACGTTCAGTGATGGTATCACCCGGCCAGTGGCCGGGATACCGGGTGACTTAATGATGTTTTTTCCAGAATTCCTGGTACGCCTCGAACAACTCCCCATGTTTCATATCGTTGGCCGCAGCAATGGAGCGGAACTCACGTTTCAGCTCCATATCAATGTATAAGTTAAGCTGTGCCTTACGGCCATCAGCACTTTTCCGGGTAGGATTAAAGCCGTGTTCCGTGTCCGCCTGGCTTGGCGGCTCACCTTTGGTATTGCGCGGTTTTGCTGGGACGTTCGCCATAATATCACCTCATAGATAAATATAATTATATTATTATATACTACTGCGTAAGCGTTGTCAGTCGGTCGATCACACCCTGCACAACATCATCAGCTTTTTGCCGTGGGCCAGGAAAAGGCGACTCCGTAAGAGCAAGCCCTTTATCCTGCGCCTGGCTGAACGATGTCAGAAAAGGAATAGCGCCCGGAATGACGGGAACGCCGCAGGGTTGCAGGTATTCCAGCGCCGCGCGATATTCACTCTCACTTTCACTTACCCCCGCAAACACCACCGCCATTTTATCTGTCGAATGCCCTTTGTTACGCAGCGCGTTTACGGTCGTAACGGTCGTTCGTAGATCGTCTACGCTAAACCCTGTCGGCAGTACCAGCAAATCGACAATATCAATCAGGCTGAGTAACGATTTCGTCGCATACGCCGCACTGTCGATGACAATCAAATCCCATTGCCCGGATTCAATCTGTTTCTTCGCCTGTGAAACCGTCCCGCATCCCTGAATTGTCACCGGAGGTTCAAAACCATTCCGCAACCTACGTTGCCCCCAGTCAGGAAAGACCCCTGATCGATATCCATATCCAGCCCAAGAACCCCCCATCCTGCTTTTGTATACTCGGTGGCGATAGCCCGTGACATCGAGGACTTTTTCACCCCACCTTTCCCGTTAGCCAGCGCGATAACAGCGGTCATAAAACCCCCTATTAAAATATTTTTATAGAAAAATATAGATTTGGTTTGAGTGTAGCGCAGCCACACAAAAGAGTAAATATAAACCTATAACAATATAATTATAGGTTTATACATTTTTTTTATTCTGCCGCCATAAGCTCACATCGACACTCACCGCAAAGCAATACAGCGGAGGGTTTCGCCCATGCGTTCAGCCCACATTCCGGGCAGGTAAATTTCATGCGGGTGCCAGTACCCTTTACTGGCGGTTTGATCATTACGCTGAGATCGTCATCGTCTGGAATGAGTTCCGGGCGGGATTTGCTGACGGTCAGTGATAGCCGATTGATAAGGTCAGTATCGTTTTCATCGGTGACGGCCAGCCAGTCATCGAGGATATCGCTGTTAATCTTTGAGGTAACGATTGCTCCGTCAGACCAGCGATCATACCAGGAGATAGAGAAACCATTTTTAAGCAGGTCATACACGGCTTTCTGAAAGCGGCCACCACGGATAATGTAGTGCGTCATCTGCTGCCCGTTCTTTTTCCCGCCAGGTAAGCCGGTATTTGATGGCATAAGCCCGACTTCCTCCATCTTCGCGCCCCATACACGATCATGATAGCCGCCCCGGCATTTTTTAACGGGGGCGTAATGCTGCCACACGTGCACCATTTCATGCACCAGTGTTGACAGGGTATCGGCCAGCGAACGGCCACCGAAGTAATCGGGATTCATCGCCAGCTCCGATACGCTGGATTCCCCTGTGAAGCGTTCAGGCGCGAAATAACCAAAGGTGTTACGACCGCGCTGTAACGTAATCAGCAGATCCGGCAGAGCCTTATCAAAGAGGGAAAGATTGAACCAGTCATAAGCCTGTTGAAGCTCACTGTATGCCTTAATTGCGGGTTTGATATCGGACATAACACTATCTCCATAGGAATTGTATTGCACAATACAATTGTAGGGTTTGGCGGCAATCCACACCGTGACCGAAATCATATTATTATATAATTATAGAAAAATAGAAAGTGATATTATCGACGGTTCGTAGGGAAAGGCGGGGGAAATGGAAAGATGTTAAATTTGTTAAAACTTTCGTGGTTCTTAACAAAAAATTAACCATGCGGTATCGGCCAGTTTGACCGGAAATCACGTATACAAATGACGCCTTGAAGCGAGAAAACAGCGCTAATCGCTATTTGTTATATAGAAATCGTGGATTTAACATAAAAGGCATTTGGCGAACCAAATTTTGGGGCTAACCGAGCAAAAATGGCAGCCCCAGAGGGTGGGATTAAATACCGTCTAGAAGAAAATCAATCGCGGCTTTAACCTGGGTACGATGAAGGGAAGCATCGCAGAACACAGCCCCCAGAGAACGGGCGGGAATACTCGCCATTTCATGCGTCATAACTGCATATTCTTTATCGTCGGTCAGTCTGACAAGCGGAACCAGCCGTTCCGGGCGGGTGCTGCCTGGGTACTTTTCAACAGGCAGCAGCGGGATCACAATCCTGCGGTTCAACTGGCCGATAATATCGCTGGTTACATCAAGCAGCAGAGGATAGACGGCGCTCTTTCCGGTGTTACTGTATACGGTGAACTGCATTTTTAAAATGTCCTGTACTCATCGCTGAAACAACCATGTTCATCGTGAAAACGATTAAGAGCTTCCAGCGCTTCGTTGTTTTCCTCCTGCCATTTTTTCGCTTCATACTGGCGTAGTTCAGCGTCAAGAGCTGCGGTCAGAGTGGCGCTGAGATTAATTCCAGCCTCACGCGCACGGCTGAGTAAGGCACGTTCTACGGTCATAGTAACGCTTTGCGTTGCTCGTTGTGTTGTTGCCATAAATACCTCGCGTCAAATACCGTGTAACAAACACGGCTCATTAGACGTAGCATAACACCAAAATGCAATGTAGCGGAAAAATCAGGGCTTCCGGCGTAGCTTTCCCGTTTAGCGTGAGTTTTCGTTCCATTGAGGAACGGGGATTGATGCGCGTCAGCGCATGTAAGGCGGCAGGATGAAATGACAGGTAGCACTGAGGGTTATCCGCCGATACCAATGAGGGCTCAAAGGGATCGCCTATCCATCCCTTACCCTGCAAAGCCATAACCCACTAAAAGCGGCTCAGGGGCTTTTGTGCGCGGTCGGAGTGGTCACAACAAGGCGAAGCCGCAGTTGGGGCGTATCTCCGCGTTAGCGGGTCGAGAGAGCCGCTTACGAGCGTGTAAGCAAGATGTTCAGCGATATTTGCTGACGCATCCGGCGAGGCCGGATTTGTCCAATCCCTCGACGGCTAACAGGCGAGCTGTTAGCCCTCTCACGATTCCGATCTAAATGCCCCGCGCTTTAGCGTGGGGAGCTACTTTTGAGGCGCTTGCGCCGATGCTGTTCGGTTATCCACTTTTTAAAGGGGATAACAGTAATGTCTTTTATTTTTTTTGGTTTATCTTTTAATACGTAAGTAATTAAAAGATAAACCAAAGAGTAATTGCGGCATATCGTTTGCACTTCATTGTCACTTACCCACAAGCTATACAGCAGTTGTGGAAGGTCTACGCCGGAACCGCCGAAAAATCCGTCATTCAGGCAGGGGGGATGGTTTGGATTTCGAAAATTATTGTACGTTTAGGCTATTTTTTGTACTGAGGTTTATTGCAGACGTGCAGAATCCCCGCCAGCTAAGGCGGTAGTTTGTGGAGGTCAGGCAAAGGTTGGTGAGTAGTATTCCTGTTTGCGCTGGCGAGCAGCGTCACGCCTCGCTTTCATCCTGGCTAATCCGGCTGCGGCCTTGCGCGTCCAGTTTTCAACCCTGATTGCGATTAACCGCACATCCCCGGATGATATGATTTCATTCGGGTCGGCCTTAAGTAGCCTGGCGCGTTCCCGGTAGACCTGTTTCAGCGGAACGCCGAGAATGGCAAAGAAATCCTCTGTTACCTCAATGTGCTTACAGGCACAACGGGCGTCATAAGGATTGAAGGCTGCTTTCTCTGTGATAATCGCATCCAGCCAGACCAGGCGATCGCATCCGTTACTCGCACGGGAGACAGATTTATTTCCGGCATCACTGCGAGTAGACAAACCTGCGCGATCAGAAAGCGTCTCTAGGTTATGCCGGGTTTGCCAGTCTCTTAAATCCAGATCGTCAAAGATGGCCAGCATCAGCTCGCAGAGTGTTTCGATACCGTATTTATTGGCCTCGTTGACCCAATACTTGTTGTGCCGGATGCGGCGCCGAAGTTCGTTTTTGATTTTGATGCGCCCGGCTTCGGTCGCCAGCGACTTAATCCACCGATTGAGGAACCGGCGACGCCTGCGCGAGGCAACGTTATAGCAGGGGCTTTGCTTTGCGACGCCCGTAGGTGATACGGACGATTTGAGAGAGACTCTTATCAGTCACACCCGCCAGCACTTATGGCGGTGTAAGGGGGTTGTGTTAGGTTATGCATTTGCTATAATCCTTCACAGGCCAGCGCCTGCTTTTGACCCCCTGATTATCCTCCGTTCCGCCAAGTCCGAGAGGGATTTTCAGGGGGTTTCTGCATTCAGGGGTTGAGCTTCTGCTTTCCCCCTTCCCTGGACGCTATTACCGGGAACGTCCCACCCGCATGAATACTGTAAACGTCGGTAAATTACCACGATGTTACATTAGGATCAATTATCACATCAAAGATCTGCAAAAACACCATCTGGTTTTTTGTATAGAATTCATTAACTTGTTTGAATTACAAAACATTGAGACTGTTAATATAGATCTCCATTAGCTCACATCATCCTACCATTAAAAACACGTAACCCCTGATTTTTACGCAAATTTTTTGTGTAGAAATCAGGGGTTGGACAAGCGAAGCGCGGCAGCGTCCCACCAGTAATCTAGCTATAGCTCACTCTTTCAGGTATTCGTTCAACTGGGCTACGGTTTTTCTCACCTTATCGAGCTTTGATGATAATTTTCTTGCTTCTATTACTACCGAATTGTAATGCGGATTTGACTCTGGATCGGTGCGCTCTCGGTGAAATTGCAAGACAGCTTTAGCAAAATCATCATCCTCGGTGTAAAAATAATTCGCTGGATAGTCGAGTAATTCCGCAATTTTTTTAACCAGACTAAACGGCGGTTCCGTTCTCCCTACCTCGTAGCTCGAAAATCTAGAGCGTGTATTAACCCCTTCTTCCACGCTGAGAAGCTGGGATAATTTTGCCTGCGATAATCCTGCCTCCATCCTGGCTTCTTTCAGTCTCTTAGGCACCATATATGCAACCCCCCTTTGGGGATCCCATCTTACAAGGTGTTAAAAACCTCACAGTCAATATAATGAATCACTATCAAAGGTTGATTTTGAATCATTCGATGTTATTATCATTAGCAGTTCTTGATGTTGACACCCCGAAATGACTGTATAAAATACCAGTTGTAAATTTATACAGTTAAGCTATGAGTACGCGCTCTAAGTTCCGCCAACTTAGGACGGCGGAAAATGGGGGCTTGTGCCCATTAGGGAGGATCTTATGTATGAATGGTACGTTTTATACTGCAACAATCAGGATGTTGAACGCATCACCCGAAGAGTCGAGGGACTGGATGTCGAGGTGTTTTGCCCCCGCTATATCAAAGTAACGCCACGTAAGGATTGCCGGGCGGTACGTCAGGAAGAGAAGGTGTTGTTTCCTAATTATCTTTTCCTCTGCTTTGACGTCAACATAACGCATACATCGACAATCACATCCATTCCGGGCGCTCATGGTTTTGTCAGCTTCGGTTCAACACCCTGCACCGTCCCCAAATCAGTGATAACAGCGATTGAATGCGCCCGTCTGATGGCGCTCAATCCTGATGAAGATGCTATCGAGTGCCGAAATATTGCTCCGGATTTGCTGGCAAAAATTCAAGAACTCTCTCTGATAAGGTCTCCGCTCCAACGCCAGGTAGCCTTTTCAAAACTACTCCAGAACCAATACCACTAACCACAACCTGACCTCCCTTGCACCGCAGGCTTCATAAGCTGCGGTGCTTTTTTCATAGGAGTTTTTACCTCATGCCGAAAAGCGTACCAGGCAAATCAATCGCGGCTGTTATTTACATCGGGCAAAAGCGCTATCAGGAGTTAGAAAAGCAAGCCCGCGAAATCAGCTACCTGTCTGAATCAAATATCCGGCCAAGCACCTTTCTCCAGTTCCTAATGGATGAATTTGGTGAGCAAGCCCGTACTGAGCTGCTCCGGCAGCTACACGCAGAGAAACAGAAGGAGTAATGCAATGAGAAAACCCACCTATAACGTGTACGTCACGCAGGAAACCCAGCCCGACGAGAACGGCGAAAAAAATACGTACTGGACGAAAGTCGGTGCGGCCTTCGCACACAACGGCAAGCCGGGGCTGAACATCATGATCACGCCCGGTATTTCCGTTTCCGGCAAGCTGGTACTCCTCGAACCTAAAGATGACGCAGCGCCGCAGGCTGCCCCTGTGAGTTAAAACAGGGAGACAGCACAATGAAGAATCTTACTGCCTGGCTTGCGTTCGCTGGCTGGCTGTTCGTTCTGTTCATCATCTGGATCTGGCTGATCACCAGTTTTCTGTTCTGAGGTTGCCATGCTTTCCACCACTGCTTTTCTGGCGGTGGCTATGCAGTGTGCCGCCACCGTTCACCCTTCTACGTCCCTCGATGTGGCAAGGGTGGAGTCCGGTTACAACCCCTATGCCATCGCTGAGATCGTGCCTAAGCCCGAACGGAAACCCGGCGATAAAGGCTTTATTACTCACATGCCAAAAAGTAAGGAGGATGCAGTCAGCATCACCAATCAGATTGAGGCGAAAGGTCGCCGCTACTCTGTTGGTCTGATGCAGATAACCAGCACCAATTTTAAGCGTTACGGCGTCACCGCTACTGACCTTTTCAATCCCTGCATCAATCTTTCCGTCTACGAAAAAATCATCACCGACTGCTACCAGCGGGGCGGCACCCTGAAAAGGGCGTTGAGCTGCTACTACTCCGGCAATTTCAGTACCGGACAACAGCAGGAACCCGCTTTTTCAAAGACGAGCTATGTACAGCGGATTGGTTACTCCCCGGCGGATACCCGCTATGCCGTTCCCGGCACCCGCGATGATATCGCAACCCCAGCGGCCACCCTGAAAGCTACGCCAGTGGATGCGCCGACGCGCCCGCGCGTGGTGTGGCCGGGGGCGATCGTTCGCGGCGTTCCGGCTCAACTCCGCCAGAAAAAGGCGGCCACCGTCTATTACCCCGCGCAGGTTGTGCGCGGAAATCGCGATGTAACAACGAAAGAGGAAGAAAAATGAAACTTTTCAGTAAGGTAAAGGAATTAATCAGCCGTGCATCTGCTTATGTTCTGACTCCGGCCATGAGCATTTTTGCTGCCAGTCCGGCGTTCGCTGATGGTTTTAGCCGGGCAAATACCATCATGGAGAAGGTATCCAGCGGGCTGCATGGTCTGGCGGCTATCACGATCACCGTGGCCGTGATCTGGATTGGCTATAAGACCCTGTGGAAAGGCGAGAGCCTGTCGCAGTGCGGCTACATCATCATTGGCGGCATTTTAATTGGCGGAGGCAGTGAAATCGGCGCTCTGCTGATGAGCTAAGAGGCTGAACATATGGCAAAGCTGCTCAAGGCAATGAAACGCCCGGCGGCGCTGTGGGGGGTGCCAATGGTGCTCCTGCTGGCCGTCACGGGTGTAACCATCATCGTTGCTATCTGGACTTCCGTCGCTCTCCTGTTCTTACTTCCTGTGCAATTTCTGGTGATGAAGTCCCTTACCAGAAATGAACCGATGCGGTTCAATCTGATTGCCGTATGGCTGAGAGCGAAGGGAAAGCCGGTAGCAAACCGTTTATTTGGCGCAACAACATTTATGCCCGTTGAGCATGATGATGTTGATATCAAGGAGTTTCTCGACGCCATGAAACTAAATCAGTGTGCCACCATCAAGAAGTACATCCCGTACTCATCGCACATTCATCAGCATGTGGTTCGTTCCCCTAAGAGCGATCTGTACTGCACCTGGGAATTGATGGGAACGCCGTTCGACTGCGAGTCTGACGAATCGCTCCAGTTCGGGACGAACCAGTTACACGGGCTAATCCGCTCATTCGAAGGTATGCCCGTTACTTTCTATATCCATAACGACCGCAATACGTTTACCGACAATCTTCATAAAGATTCCGGCAACCCGTATGCAGATGAAGTTAGCCGTCTTTACTACGCTTCTGTCGGTCTGTTCCGGCGCAACCGCCTGTTCCTAACGGTCTGCTATCGCCCGTTTGTCAGCCTTGAAAAAGCAGAACGCAAACGGATGAAAGACAGCCAGAAACTAAAGGAGCTGGACGGTGCTTTGCTGGAAATGCTGGAAATAAAAAGCACGCTCGATACCGCGCTGTCACGCTATGGTGCGCGGTCTCTCGGTACATTTACCGAAGGAAACGCGGTGTTTTCTTCGCAACTGGCTTTCTATGAATATCTGCTAACGCACCAGTGGCGAAAAGTGCGCGTCACCCGTACCCCGGCCTATGACGTGATGGGGGCGGCGGCGTTGTTCTTTTCGGCTGAATCCGGGCAGATAAACCACGCCAACGGTACGCAATATTTCCGGGGGCTGGAGGTTAAAGAGTTCTCCGAAGAAACCGCCACAGGGATGATGGACTCCCTTCTTTACGCCCCCTGCGATTACGTGATCACGCAGTCTTATACCTGCATGTCACGCGAGGAAGCGAAAAAAGCCATTAAGCGTACCCGTCGCCTTTTGATGAGTGCCGACGACGATGCTGTTTCCCAGCGGCTGGATCTGGATGTGGCGCTTGACCTGCTGACATCGGGGAAAATCGCTTACGGAAAGCACCATTTTTCCATCATGGTGTATTCCCCGTCGCTGGAAAGCCTGGTTGCTGATACTAACGAAATCAGTAACGCGCTGAACAACATCGGGATAACGCCTGTTCCGGCAGAAATATCGCTTTCAGCGGCGTATATGGCGCAACTGCCAGGCAACTACAACCTGCGGCCACGTAAAGGGGAGCTGAGTAGCCAGAACTTTGTGGAGCTGGCCGCACTCCATAATTTCTATCCGGGCAAGCGCGATAAAGCCCCCTGGGGGGATGCGATGGCTTTACTGCGCACCCCGTCAGGCGATGGCTACTATATCAACCTGCATAACACACTGGCAGATAAGGACGAATTCAACGAGAAGAACCCGGCCAGTACCTGCATCCTCGGTACGAACGGTTCGGGTAAAACCATGTTGATGACGTTCTTTGAGATCATGCAGCAGAAATACGGGCGCGAGGATAGTTTCTCCCCGGATGCCAAAACCAAACGGCTGACAACCGTTTACCTCGATAAAGACCGGGGCGCAGAGATGAACATCCGGGCGCTGGGTGGCCGTTACTACCGGGTTATCAGTGGTGAGTCTACAGGGTGGAATCCGTTCTCGTTGCCTGCAACCAAACGCAATATCAATTTCATCAAACAACTGATGAAAATCCTTTGTACCCGCAACGGCTCGACGATCTCCCCACGCGATGAACGCCGTCTGAGTGATGCGGTTAATGCTGTGATGAATGACGAGCCGCAATATCGCGTCTACGGCATTACCCGAATGCTGGAAAATTTGCCTGAGCCGGCTACGAAAGAAGCCCAGGAAAACGGCCTTAGCATTCGGCTGTCACAGTGGGCGCAGGGCGGTGAATTCGGCTGGGTGTTTGATAACGAGTCTGACACGTTCGATATCAGCAACTGCGATAACTTCGGCATCGACGGAACGGAGTTCCTGGACGACGCAAGCGTATGTGCGCCAATTTCGTTTTATCTGCTGTACCGCATTACCAGCCTGCTTGACGGGCGACGCCTGGTCATTTTCATGGATGAATTCTGGAAGTGGTTACGCGACCCGGTGTTTAAGGACTTTGCTTATAACAAGCTGAAAACCATCCGTAAGCTGAACGGGATGCTGGTCGTCGGTACTCAATCCCCGGCAGAGATCATCAAAGATGATATCGCTCCGGCAGTGATTGAGCAGTGCGGGACACAGATTCTGGCGGCGAACCCCAACGCCGACCGCGCACACTATGTTGACGGTATGAAGTTTGAGCCGGAAGTGTTCGACGTGGTGAAAGGGCTTGACCCGCAAGCCCGCCAGTATGTTGTGGTGAAAAATCAGTTCAAGCGCGGCGATACCAAACGTTTTGCCGCTCGTGTCACGCTCGACCTGTCGGGTATCGGCAGATACACCAAAGTCATGAGCGGCGATGCCCCCAACCTCGAAATATTCGAATCGATTTACCGGGAAGGAATGCAGCCTCATGAATGGCTCGATACCTACCTGGCTAAAGCGCTCTGACCCAAAGGAGATACACGATGAAAACTCGCTTTCGTACTCTTATTCTGGCTTGCTTCATTGCAAGCCCACTGGCTCATGCTGGTATTCCCGTCGCTGTTGATGCTGACCCTATGCGGGACATGCAGTGGGCGCAGGAGTTAAAGCGCTGGATGGAAACAGCCAGACACTACCAGTCACAAATACAGGCATATAAAGACCAACTGGCGACGGCCACTGGCGTTCGTGATATTGCTGATTTTGTAGATCAGGCCAAAGGCCTGAAAGCTGACCTTGAAAAGCTGCGTAAACCCGGACAGGCACTGAATGATTTGCTTCTCTCCGGCGGTTCCTCCGGGCAGTTCGATGCGTTGTACGAGAAGTATAAAATTTTCGACACCTGCAACACGGCACAATCGGGAAGTTATGCCAACGTATGCAAGCAGCAGGTCATCAACAAGGCTATCCAGCTTGAGCAAACCGACGAGGTTCAGAATCAGGTAAGCCAGACCCTGGGGGAAATTAACAGCCTCTCCAACAGGGTAGCGCTAGCCAAAGATTCGAAAGAATCTCAAGACCTTGCAAACAGTATTCAGCTAAAATCTGTCATGCTGAATACGCTTACCACCCAATGGGAAATGAGCGTAAAAGCAGCAGAGAAGCGCGAAAATGCGCTTGAGGCGGAGCGTATTAAACAGTGGAATCAACAACAATTAAATGCTCCCGATATAAATTTTAACTAATGGAGTCACATATGAAAAAAATCATATTATTTACAATCATATCAAGTATCGTTTCTCTGGCTGGGTGCAAAGAAGAAGCCAAAACCACAAAGTGGTATCGTGACCATCCAGATGAATTAAAAATTGTTTATGACAAATGTCAGAAAACAGGGAGTGCATCAGAAAATTGTAAAAACGCTAATGAAGCCCACTGGCAAATACAGCAACTAAATGCTCCAGAAATAGATTTTAATTAGAGGGTTTTACTCATGGCTGGTATTTTTTCGTCAGTAGAGAAAAATTTAATTGGCGGGCTAACCAACGTAGCCCAAGGGCAGATGATGATCTACTCCAACATGATGATGGGGCTGGCGGCAACGTCAGCCACATTGTACATCATGTGGCGTGGCTACCAGACGTTAGCGGGTAAACTCTCCACGCCTATGGAAGACACGATGTGGGACATCATGCGGATGGCGATCATCCTGTCTTTTGTGGCTAACGTCAGTGGTTATCTCGATGGAGTTATAGACGCAATCAACGGACTAAAGGAGGGGTTTTCCGGCGGAGAAAACATATGGCAAATGTTAGATAACTTATGGAAAAGTGCAAGAGTATTAGGAAAAACTCTACATAACATGGATAATTCCACTTATGTTAAAGATGAGGGTTGGACAGCTCAATTCTATGTCTGGCTTGGTACTTTCGCGCTGATGATTGTAACGGCTTTTGTGTCGATGGTTGCCGAAGTCATGATTATGCTACTTAGCATCACCGCGCCTATTTTTATCTTTTGCCTGATGTATGGCTTCCTGCGCCCGATGTTCAACAACTGGCTACAAAATATTTTTGCAGCGATATTAACCATACTATTTTCAGCTTTATCTCTTCGTATTGTTATCAATTTTTTAACGTCGAGAATGGCAGAAGCCACCGCACAAGCGGGTAAAGCAAATATCGTAGAATTAGGAGCACAAGTCTGTCTTGCTGGTTTCTGCGCCGCAATACTGGTGTATATCTCCGCTAAAGTAGCCGCAGCACTGGCCGGGGCAAGTGCTACCGTATCCATGCAGGGGCTGGCCGCTGTAGGTATCGGTGCTGCTGCTTTTGGTGCCGGGAAGCTGGCCGGGGGAGCAGTTAAAGAAACCAAACGTTCCGCCCAGGACAACATTCAGGGCTGGAAGGATGCAAATGCAGGTAAGCCTGGCAAGCCCGGAGGTGAATTAGGCTATAACGCTTCTAAAGCGCGTAAATACGCGATTGAGCAGATGATAGCCCGGAACGAAGCGCGGAGGCTGGCACAGTCGAGAGATTCCGCGGTTAAGAAGTTCAACAGCTAGGCCAGACGTCTCCAGCCCATCCCCCCGAAATACCAACCTATGAAAATATAATTATATTTTCATATTTCTAATTCAGTTGAGGAAATCATTGATGAAACTCTTGATTGCGCTGGCTTTGCTGTGCGCGCTTTCTGGCTGCGCCCAGAACACGCCTCCCTCTGCCTTTAGCGGTAAGGGAGAACCCGTAAACACCCCTCAAATTATGGCGGAGTTAAACAGTCATGAGTGAACAGAAATTAATTGCTGAATCCCGCACCTTTGAGCAGCAAATGATTGAGCGGGATAAACGCGCCACGAAAGCCGGTTTTGTTGTTGGCGGCGTGGGTCTGCTGATTGCGGTACTGGCGCTCGTCGCCGTGGTCGTGATGTTGCCACTGAAACAGACGGACGTCGAGCTGTATACCGTGGATAACCACACGGGACGGGTGGAACACGTTACCCGGACATCGAAAACCAGCCTGACCGCAACAGAAGCCTATCAAAAGGCGATGGCCGCAAACTACGTCAAAGTACGTGAGAGGTATGTCTATCCATCTTTGCAGGACGACTACGAGACGGTACAGGTCTACAACGCTCCCCAGGTAAACGATGACTATCTGGCGCTTTACGCCGGAAAAAACGCCCCTGACAAGGTTTATAAGAACGGGGCGCACACCGTGAAAGTGGAGATCTTGTCCAACCAGATCACCGATGCGACAGCCCCTGATAGGGTCGCCACCATCCGCTACAAGAAGATTATCCGCCGTCTGGCTGATAACAGCACCCGCAACGAATATTGGGATGCCCGGTTCACGTTCCATTCTGACCCTGACAAGGAAATGAGCGATGCGGAACGCGAGATCAACTACTTCGGCTTTACCGTCACCAGTTGGCAGACCGACCGCGAAATCCGGGGAGGTGAATGATGAAAAAGTTAACGTTTACCGCACTGGCACTGATGATGTGCGGCGCGGCATGGGGTGCGGCCATACCGCAGGCAAGCCGCTATGACTCCCGCGTTCAGCAGGTTATCTATAACCCGCAGAACGTCACCGTCGTTAACACCAAACCCGGCTTTATGACAACGCTGGTCTTTGATAACGATGAGGCGGTCATAAGCGCCAAACCCGGCTTTGATGAGGCGTGGGAAGCCACGCCGGATGCAAACCGGGTCAACGTTCGCCCGGTCGCGCTCACGCAGGGAGCGCCCGGAGAAGATGGCAACACAACGCAGGTCGTGATCCCCCCGAACAGCCGGGACTGGCATACCAACATGCTGGTTGTCACCAGTAAGCGCCTGTACAACGTTGAGCTGAACGTCATTGACGATAAATCGACGCAGCAACCCGCTTTCCAGGTGAGCTATCGCTATCCGGGCGAAGAACGGGACAAAGCCAGTCGGGAGGCGACGGCCAGACAGCGCGAGTGGGAGCAGAAACAGCAGCAGGCCAGCGTCCAGAAAGCGCTGAACTCGGCGCAGACGCCCCGCAACTGGAGTTACACCCAATATCCGGGCAAAGGCAGTTTCAACATTGTTCCCGATTTTGCTTACGACGATGGCCGCTTTACGTTCGTGGGCTTCTCCCCGTCTAAGTCCATTCCTTCCGTCACCAAAGAGCTGAACGGCAAAGAGCATGTGGTTAACAGCAGCATCCAGAAAAAAGGCGACTTCACCGTACTGGTGATTCAGGAAGTGACGCCCCGCCTGGTACTGCGTTCCGGTAATGCCGTTGTGGGTCTGGAAAATAACGGATTTGGCAAGGTACACGCCGCCGATGGTTCCACCGTATCCCGGCAGGTGGAAAGAGTGGAAAAACCGGAATCCAATTAACCTATAAAAATATTTTTATATTTTTATAAAAGGAAACGCGCATATGAACGACGAAAACAAAGTGCCTGTGCCGGATGAAGCGCAGGCGTCCCCGGCACACGCTGAGGATGATATTGCCACGCTTGAGCGGGAAGCCCGCGCTAAAAGGGAGGCCGAGCTTCTCAATGCGCAGGACGACGAAGAGAAAGACCCGGTACAACCCGCCGTTAACAAGCTGAAAAAGCGTAAACGGGGCAAAGCAACCGCCTTTCTTGCCATTGTCGCGGTCGCGCTTATCTTCCTGGCATGGGGCGGTAACTGGGTTTATCGCAATATCCTGTGGCAGCCCACGGAAGAAAAGAAACAGGACACAGCCCCGCAGACGAACAAAAGCGATTACCGACAGCGTAACGATCTCGGTATGTCCACCGATACAGCCGAAGAAGAGCCAGAGCAGCAGAACAACAGCCAGAGCAGCACGGCGGGAACAGGGCAGGCGGCTCCGGCAGCCCCGCCAGAACTCAATAAAGCCAGTTTCCTTATTCGCCGTGACGGTTCGGCCACCACACAGAACCAGGTAAAAACCCGGCAGCAGGAAATGACGCTGACATCGGCAACGACCACCGGACAACAGGACAGCAGCACGGCCACACCTCCCGGTCAGCCGCAAAATACCGCCGCACCGTCACCGGGGCAAAGCCCCGTACCAGTACGGCGGATACCCTATAACCCTGACCTGTACATCCCGGAAAATACCTCGATCCCCTGCTCACTGGATCGCCGCTTTGTATCTGACCGGGCGGGGAAACTTCGCTGCACGGTCACTACTGACATCTGGAGCGCCAGCGGCAACACGAAGCTGATAGAGAAAGGCACCACGGCATCATTACTTTACCGTGCCATAGCGGAAGAAGGTATGAAGCACGGGCAAGGGCGGGCATTCATCATTGCGACGAAGTTGCGCACCCGTCAGCCGCCTTATCTCGATATCCCGCTGGTTGATACCAGCGCGGCTGGCGAGCTGGGCGAGGCTGGCGTCGATGGCTGGATAGATTCGCACTTTTGGGAACGGTTCGGCGGCGCGTTAATGGTCGGCATGATCCCCGATATTGGCGCATGGGCATCCAACAGCGCGGGTAAGAAAGACCGCAATACGGACTATACGGAAAACAGCCGCCAGGCTATGGCGGATATGGCACGTACAACGCTGGAGAACAGCATCAATATACCCCCAACGCTCTATAAGAATCAGGGCGAGATCATCAACCTGATCACGGGAGAGGATATTGATTTCTCTAACATTTACACACTGAAAATCAAACGCTAAAGGAATACGTTATGACGAGAGAAAACAAGAAGCGCCTAGCCATTCTGGTTATGTACATTGCACGAATTGTCGGCCAGAGCCTGCGTGATGTACCACTTGTATTACTTATCGCGGGTTTTCTGTTTCTGCTGTTTGCGCCGCCCACGGCGTGGATGGCCATCAATCAAATCTGGTATCACCTGCGCCCTTTAACTGACCGTGAAGCGGTCATGTTAGGAAAAAGTGTGTCTGGCTTACTCCAGCTTGCCTGGCTGGTTGCTGCCAGTTCTCGCTTCATTCTTTCTGTTGATGAACTCTCTTCCCGGATGAAAGAGGTAAAAGATGACCGCTAAAAATATTTCCCTCGACCGCTATAAACAGCGTTTCTTTGGCGACTTTCTGGAGCTTCCCGGCCTGACGGAAATCGCCGTCAACCGTCCAGGTGAGCTGTATACCAAAATCAACGGCGTATGGGAGCAGCACGCCGTTCCTTTGAGCTATGAGGATTGCTACAACTTTGCCCGGTGCCTGGCAAAGCACCACGGCGACAATATCGAAGATATTAAGCCGGGACTGTCAGCCACGCTGGAATCTGGCGAACGGTGCCAGGTGATTGTTCCCCCGGCCTGTGAGCGCGATACGGTGTCTATCACCATCCGTAAGCCATCGAAGGTACAAATCCCGCATCAGTCATATATCGATGCGGGATTTTATAACCGGGTAACAGGCGAGGAAAAAACGGAGACGCACGACGAGGAATTAATTGCATTGTACAATACAAAAAATATTCCTTTGTTTATGGAGAAATGCGTCGAGTACGGTAAAACGCTCGCGGTCGCCGGGGAAACCAGTACCGGGAAAACCACCTATATGAAAATGTTGATAGGGTATATTCCTGTACATCTTCGGATATCAACCATTGAGGACAACCCGGAAATCACGTTCTTTATCCATAAAAACTACGTCCATCTTTTTTATCCGTCAGAATCATCAGATGAAAAAGGGTCTATCGTTACCCCGGCTAGCCTTTTACGCTGGAATTACCGTATGAACCCTGACCGAATTTTATTAACAGAGGTTCGCGGTGCGGAAGCCTGGGACTTCCTTAAAATAACAGGTTCCGGCCATGAAGGGAGTATGACCTCCATTCATGCAGGATCAGCGAAAGAAGCTATAGACGGGTTTATTACCCGTTGCTATGAAAATCCACAGTGCGCCCAGCTCCCCTATACATTTATGTTACGTAAGGTTCTGGATAGCCTGGACGTGATTGTGAGCATTGATTTAGACGGAAATGTCCGCCGTATGAATGACATTTATTTCCGTCCAATCCATCGCAATCAATATTTTGAGGAAATGAAAGCATGATAAAGAAACTTAAAGTAATCATGTTGGCGGCAATAGTTACCGGATGTTCATCGCCACCGCCTCCCGTTCCTGTAGAGTGGGATAAAGCCGCAGAGCCATTAAATACCAGTTTACCGCAATGGAGTGATAATAACGTTATAGTCCCTTCCCCGACAGTTAACGGTAAATGGACATCATCAATCAGCGCACAAAGTTTCCACGATACAATATGGACTCCAGCAGTATTTTACGCAGTCGCTCATTCAACACGGATTGTCGTCACTGCACAATCCGGTACTGATTTTTTTAATGCCAAAAACTGGCTTCGCCAGAATGGCGCAAAAGGAGTTGTTGAATACCAGCCTGTCTTTAATTGTCTGACGTGCAGAGAAACCACCATTTATTTCTCTCGTCAATCCATTTAAGTAATACAATCTAATAAGGATTTATCATGAAAAAAACCGTTATCACGGCGGCTGTATTATGCCTGACCGCAGGAACGCCGATTTATTCATTTGCCGCTGACCCATGCGAAGTTGTTCTTTGCATGTACGGAAAAGCAACGGGTAATAGTGGTGGGAGTGAATGCAGTTCAGCAGAACGCGCATTTTTTAAAATCAACGCTTTTAAAAAACACCATCGTTTTAATCCGGGTAAAACATTCGATATGCGAAAAGATTTTTTAGGCGAATGTAAAGCCGCAGACCCGGAAGCAATCAGCAAAATCATGTCTAAGTTCGGACGCATAAGGGGGTAATATTATGAACTGCATAGGATGCTATGGACGTCCTGATAGTTTGGCAAATAAAATAGACAACCTGCTTTCACTTAGCGGGACAACTGTTTTTATGATCTTGGCCGTTCTGGTTCTCTTGGGTATTGGCTTACTAATACATATGTATGCCAATAGAAAACCAGATAAAAAAAGCTAATACAGGAGAATTATTATGTTACCTAGTATTTTGCTCCCTGTCATCGCGTGGGCTGTCATTGTTATTATTCTGCGCAATGATAAAAGTAGCGCTATCATCCCTGTCAGGGTAGAAAGAGGGAATAGCATCACGCAAACATCAATATCCCATAAAGACCTGTCACACATTCATTACCGTGCACTGACGTCCAGACCTTTTTATAGATTTGTCGCCACTCTGATTTATCAATGGTTGCGTAGCCTGACAAACGTCATTTATCTGTTGCCACGGGCAATTGTGTATATAGCTTTTATCTACTGTATCTATGACCCTTCCGTTATAACTCGGGTTAATCTTTCCACCGTGCAATTGGTGTTTGAGACGCTATCGAAGAATATAGAGTCAGTTATAAGTCTGATTCTGGCTATCTCGGTACTTGAGCTGGTTTATCGTGAAAGGTTTTATTGTCTTTCTTCCAGTTCAATAAATGAAATTGGCGAGTATAGAACCCACCTTATCCGACAGCATTTGAATTTCCCGGAAGACGCAAAAATCGTCATTCAACGTAGCAAAAGGAAAAAATCGGAGGGGTAATTATGGCTGATGATATTTTTATTCAGAATATTAAATCGAAAAATAAAGACAGAATATCGGCGGCGGTCATATACGATTTGATAGAAAAAGAAGCACATCGCGGTTGCGGGCTTCATTATGAAATCTATGAAAGTAGATTGATTGGCGGGTTGCTTTTACATATCGCGCTTCTGAATTAAAAAGACGCCACCACGTTAAGGGAATATGCCGAACGAAAGGGAACCAGAATTGACGATGATGCCTATCGTGAAGCACTGGAAGCTGAAAGGGAGTGCAGAACTGAAATATACCGCGAGCAGATGTAATCACACAAAACAAAAGTGTATTGTACAATACACAGACTAACAGGCGGCGGGATTTTAAGGCTTCATTATTTTTGGCTTCAATTTCGAAGAAATTGTTAAGACGAAAAATAATGAAGTGGTACGCGGAAAGAAAATTCAATTTCGAAGAAATTGCTAATTTTCAGGAACCGCGCCCACCTGCGAACATTCGCCCACAGCGAATTAAGCAGGCCGGGGGGAGCCGCAAAAATTTTGCCGCCCCAGCGAGCAAAAAGGCACGCCCACGTGCCGTTTTTTGTGGGGGGCTTGCCCCGCACACCGTCGCAGCCAGGTAATATTTCCCGCCCCAGCGGGGGATATTACCGATTAGGCGCGACCAACCCCTTTAAAGCAGCGTTCCGATTTTTTCGAGCTTGCGAGGAAAAATAGGCTAAACGCAGCGTCTTAAAGGGGTTGGTCGCGCGTAGCGCAAGACGGTGTGCCGCCTTTGACCTTGGGGGTTTTGGCTCGGCGTCCAGCCGGGACATTACCCCCATGTGTCATGCAGTGAGGGCGTCCAGCCCGAACGTAATGGCACACGCCGTTGCCCGTCATTCGGGCGTTTCAGAGGACAGACGACCACTGGTCGGCTGTATTCTGAAAGCTCGGATAACGGGCTTGATCGCCACTGGCGATCAGCGCCTTTTGCCTATTCATCGGAGCATACTATGGGAGCATCGCATGGGAGCGTGGTTACGCTCCTATAAGCCGCTCCCATCTTTTGCGCCCAACACGTCAGTTTTCGTATGGAGAAAATAGATATGGGTTCCCACCTGATGCAAAGGCTGAATGCCTTTGCCGATGCATTTTCCTTTTTTCTGTTATGGCTGCAAAACAGCCCTGTCATATTATCCCTGCTAGCAGGTCTTACATTACCTTTTATATTTCACCTTCCCCGCGAGGAAAGAAAGAACGCCCCGTTCTGGTTAAAGTCGGTGGCGTGTGTGTCCATTTTCTTTTTTATATTCGGCACCATATCACCGCTAACTATTCAGGGGTTGAGCTACTTTTTTAAGTCACTCGACAACAACATACTGTTTAGAGTTCCGCTATGGATCATGACCATAATATTTACGGCAGCAGGATTAATATTTCATATTGCAGCCCGACGACTTTTAGCAGGAGAAATTGACAACCTAAAACATCGAATGATTAAGAAAAGCAAGCTGGAGAGAAATACCAGAACGGATGTACGCAAAGTAAAAGAGTTATTACCCGACAGCATAGAATACAATCCACTCGATTACATTGATTTAAAGAAAGGCGTTTTTATTGGCTTAAACAAAGATGACCAGCCGCAATACATAACCATAAAAGAATTTAAAACCCAACACGCAGCAATTATCGGAACAACAGGTTCCGGGAAAGGCGTAACTGCGACCGTCCTACTTTATCAAGCTATTCTTTTAGGTGAGGCTGTTTTTGTAGAAGATCCAAAAGATGATGAATGGGCACCTCACGTACTTAGGGAAGCATGTAAAAAAGCAGGCAAGAAATTCACACTTATAAATTTAAATAAGCTAAATTTCCAGCTTGATTTACTGGCTGATATTTCTCATGAACAACTGGAGGAATTATTTAACGCTGGCTTTAGCTTGGCTAAGAAAGGGGAGGCTTCAGATTTTTATCGTATTTCTGACCGTCGCGCAGCCAGAAATACATCTGCAATTTATGAAAAAGGAATGACACTTCGTGATTTATTTAACACTGATTTTGTTCAGTCATTACGTGAAGATGTTCCCGCATTTTGTGGTGAGCTAGAAGAAATTGCTTTAGTTAACTCAATTAATGCCACCAAAGGATTTTCTTTAAAAGAGGTTTTTGATGAAGGTGGTTGTTGCTACATTATTGGTTCAACGCGCAATCAAAAGATAATTTCCGCACAAAGAATGATTCTGACTCGGCTGATACAAATAGCAGAGACCAGGGACAGAATAAACAGCACTCCGCGTACTGTTGCTATTTTCCTCGACGAGTTGAAATATCATCTTTCTCGCCCTGCTCTTGAAGGGCTTGGAACTGCACGAGATAAAGGCGTGCATATATTCATGGCTTTTCAGGCGATAGACGATCTGCGTGACTGCCCGTCTGATTTAAATGGCGATTCAGTTATTGGCGCTATCATTGAAAACGCCAAATTCAAATTAATTTATAAAATCCAAAACCCCGAAACAGCAGAATGGGCGGCAAAAATGACAGGCTCTATCCTGGTCGATGATGAAATGAGGAAAGTACGGACTGATTTATCATTGACGGAAAAAGTGGATACAGACCGAATGATAAGACAGGCAGAAAGTTACTACGTTGACAGTAATATGTTTTTAAATCTCCCTGAAAAAGTTGGTTTTGTCTTTACGTCAACTGAACTACCAAGAGCTACAAAGATGTTTCAGGTTCAGGTCAAAAAAGAAAACATCGAACTTCTTTCATTTGAGTATAAACAAGCCACACCAGAAAAAAATGAAAGTCAGGAACATAAGCCATCAATCAATCTGTGAGGGCTGAAATGCTTATTCATAACGTTGCAGAAAGGAAAGAAGCCGCAAACAGAAAAATGCTTGCATTGCTGACATTCCTTAAAGAAGAAACATACTCCGATTTTAAAACGCTGAAAAAAGTTGTCGGGTTCAAGGGTAAAAGTCACCGCCCAACGTATGCGCTACTGAATAAAGCGGTTGCATTGGGGTTTCTGATAAAACATGAATACCCGGTAATAGCCGGAAAAAAATCACTATGGGGTATCACCATGCAAGGGCTGGCGATGGTGGTTAAACCAGATGATAAAGTATTCCCCGGTTATTTTGAGCCGGGGAAACTCAAATACTGGACGCTGGAACACCGGCTCCTGAATCATCGGGTCAGAATTGCACTGGAAGAGAAAGGCGGGCAAGGCTGGCTTAATGGTGATCGGGGGGAGTTTATTGCGCGTTATCCAGGAGTTCGCCATCGTCCTGACGGGATCATCACGTTAGATAGCGGCGCAATCGTCGCCGTCGAAACTGAGCGCTCGATGAAAACCCGCGCACGCTATATCAACATCATTAACAGCCATCTGGCGGCCAGCGATGCCGGACGCTGGCACTACGCGATGTATGTCATGCCGGATGACAAAACCAAAACATCGTTAATCCGGCTGTTTGACTCCATCAAAACGGTAATGAGGAACAACGTTCCGGTGCCGTTCGACACGAAAAACCGTGAAATGTTTCTTTTCCGCACCATTGATGAACTGGAGCAAGCAGCCGCCAGCGGCGGCCAGTGATTATTCATATAAATCTATTTTTATAAGGTGTGACAAATGAAATGCCGATCTCGTTTGCTTGTGTTTCTGCCCCTGCTTTTCCCCGCCCTTTGCCTGGCTGACTTTTCTGGCCGTGTTGTTCGGGTCGTCGATGGTGATACTGTCCAGGTACTCACCGATGGCAAAATGGTGAAAGTTCGCCTTAACGGTATCGATGCCCCGGAATCGGGGCAACCGTTCGGCCAGCGCTCGAAGCAGAACCTGTTAAAGCTGGCTGTCCAGAAACAGACTGTGGTCATAGCCAACAATACAGATAGTTATGGCCGCTGGCTGGGAACGTTGATGATTGACGGTATCGATATCAACGCAGAGCAGGTTAAAGCGGGTATGGCGTGGGCTTATCGATATCATGGCCGTGCCAGTGACGAATCAATGCTACGCCTTGAAGAAGAAGCCAGACGGCATAAAATCGGGCTGTGGTCGTCGTCTGACCCAGTGGAGCCGTGGAAGTGGCGCAAACAGAATAAATAGGATTATATTTTTATATAATTCTGATATGGTAAGGTTAATTTTTAGACGGACGAGGGACTTATGATATTCGCTAAATTTCAGTCACTGACCCATAAGATAGACACAATGGTTATTCGTGACATTAAACGGGAGATGCCGTTGAAATACTGGTCATTCAAAGTGGCGGAATGGATCGCCAGAATCGGGATGATTGGCTTTGTTTGTACCTTTCTTACGTATTTCGGACTCGGCCTCATCATGCAGCACTCAGGCCAAAACCTGCCGGAATCGTTTACTGAGGGATGCGCTCAAGCCATCGTTGCATTGATAGCTATTGCCCTGGTCGGTTTCCTGGTCAGAGGCGGGTTGTACGTCGATCTGGAAAAAAGAATCCTGGATAAGTGGCAGGGCTACGTTCAGTGATGGTATCACCCGGCCAGTGGCCGGGATACCGGGTGACTTAATGATGTTTTTTCCAGAATTCCTGGTACGCCTCGAACAACTCCCCATGTTTCATATCGTTGGCCGCAGCAATGGAGCGGAACTCACGTTTCAGCTCCATATCAATGTATAAGTTAAGCTGTGCCTTACGGCCATCAGCACTTTTCCGGGTAGGATTAAAGCCGTGTTCCGTGTCCGCCTGGCTTGGCGGCTCACCTTTGGTATTGCGCGGTTTTGCTGGGACGTTCGCCATAATATCACCTCATAGATAAATATAATTATATTATTATATACTACTGCGTAAGCGTTGTCAGTCGGTCGATCACACCCTGCACAACATCATCAGCTTTTTGCCGTGGGCCAGGAAAAGGCGACTCCGTAAGAGCAAGCCCTTTATCCTGCGCCTGGCTGAACGATGTCAGAAAAGGAATAGCGCCCGGAATGACGGGAACGCCGCAGGGTTGCAGGTATTCCAGCGCCGCGCGATATTCACTCTCACTTTCACTTACCCCCGCAAACACCACCGCCATTTTATCTGTCGAATGCCCTTTGTTACGCAGCGCGTTTACGGTCGTAACGGTCGTTCGTAGATCGTCTACGCTAAACCCTGTCGGCAGTACCAGCAAATCGACAATATCAATCAGGCTGAGTAACGATTTCGTCGCATACGCCGCACTGTCGATGACAATCAAATCCCATTGCCCGGATTCAATCTGTTTCTTCGCCTGTGAAACCGTCCCGCATCCCTGAATTGTCACCGGAGGTTCAAAACCATTCCGCAACCTACGTTGCCCCCAGTCCAGGAAAGACCCCTGATCGATATCCATATCCAGCCCAAGAACCCCCCATCCTGCTTTTGTATACTCGGTGGCGATAGCCCGTGACATCGAGGACTTTTTCACCCCACCTTTCCCGTTAGCCAGCGCGATAACAGCGGTCATAAAACCCCCTATTAAAATATTTTTATAGAAAAATATAGATTTGGTTTGAGTGTAGCGCAGCCACACAAAAGAGTAAATATAAACCTATAACAATATAATTATAGGTTTATACATTTTTTTTATTCTGCCGCCATAAGCTCACATCGACACTCACCGCAAAGCAATACAGCGGAGGGTTTCGCCCATGCGTTCAGCCCACATTCCGGGCAGGTAAATTTCATGCGGGTGCCAGTACCCTTTACTGGCGGTTTGATCATTACGCTGAGATCGTCATCGTCTGGAATGAGTTCCGGGCGGGATTTGCTGACGGTCAGTGATAGCCGATTGATAAGGTCAGTATCGTTTTCATCGGTGACGGCCAGCCAGTCATCGAGGATATCGCTGTTAATCTTTGAGGTAACGATTGCTCCGTCAGACCAGCGATCATACCAGGAGATAGAGAAACCATTTTTAAGCAGGTCATACACGGCTTTCTGAAAGCGGCCACCACGGATAATGTAGTGCGTCATCTGCTGCCCGTTCTTTTTCCCGCCAGGTAAGCCGGTATTTGATGGCATAAGCCCGACTTCCTCCATCTTCGCGCCCCATACACGATCATGATAGCCGCCCCGGCATTTTTTAACGGGGGCGTAATGCTGCCACACGTGCACCATTTCATGCACCAGTGTTGACAGGGTATCGGCCAGCGAACGGCCACCGAAGTAATCGGGATTCATCGCCAGCTCCGATACGCTGGATTCCCCTGTGAAGCGTTCAGGCGCGAAATAACCAAAGGTGTTACGACCGCGCTGTAACGTAATCAGCAGATCCGGCAGAGCCTTATCAAAGAGGGAAAGATTGAACCAGTCATAAGCCTGTTGAAGCTCACTGTATGCCTTAATTGCGGGTTTGATATCGGACATAACACTATCTCCATAGGAATTGTATTGCACAATACAATTGTAGGGTTTGGCGGCAATCCACACCGTGACCGAAATCATATTATTATATAATTATAGAAAAATAGAAAGTGATATTATCGACGGTTCGTAGGGAAAGGCGGGGGAAATGGAAAGATGTTAAATTTGTTAAAACTTTCGTGGTTCTTAACAAAAAATTAACCATGCGGTATCGGCCAGTTTGACCGGAAATCACGTATACAAATGACGCCTTGAAGCGAGAAAACAGCGCTAATCGCTATTTGTTATATAGAAATCGTGGATTTAACATAAAAGGCATTTGGCGAACCAAATTTTGGGGCTAACCGAGCAAAAATGGCAGCCCCAGAGGGTGGGATTAAATACCGTCTAGAAGAAAATCAATCGCGGCTTTAACCTGGGTACGATGAAGGGAAGCATCGCAGAACACAGCCCCCAGAGAACGGGCGGGAATACTCGCCATTTCATGCGTCATAACTGCATATTCTTTATCGTCGGTCAGTCTGACAAGCGGAACCAGCCGTTCCGGGCGGGTGCTGCCTGGGTACTTTTCAACAGGCAGCAGCGGGATCACAATCCTGCGGTTCAACTGGCCGATAATATCGCTGGTTACATCAAGCAGCAGAGGATAGACGGCGCTCTTTCCGGTGTTACTGTATACGGTGAACTGCATTTTTAAAATGTCCTGTACTCATCGCTGAAACAACCATGTTCATCGTGAAAACGATTAAGAGCTTCCAGCGCTTCGTTGTTTTCCTCCTGCCATTTTTTCGCTTCATACTGGCGTAGTTCAGCGTCAAGAGCTGCGGTCAGAGTGGCGCTGAGATTAATTCCAGCCTCACGCGCACGGCTGAGTAAGGCACGTTCTACGGTCATAGTAACGCTTTGCGTTGCTCGTTGTGTTGTTGCCATAAATACCTCGCGTCAAATACCGTGTAACAAACACGGCTCATTAGACGTAGCATAACACCAAAATGCAATGTAGCGGAAAAATCAGGGCTTCCGGCGTAGCTTTCCCGTTTAGCGTGAGTTTTCGTTCCATTGAGGAACGGGGATTGATGCGCGTCAGCGCATGTAAGGCGGCAGGATGAAATGACAGGTAGCACTGAGGGTTATCCGCCGATACCAATGAGGGCTCGAAAGGGATCGCCTATCCATCCCTTACCCTGCAAAGCCATAACCCACTAAAAGCGGCTCAGGGGCTTTTGTGCGCGGTCGGAGTGGTCACAACAAGGCGAAGCCGCAGTTGGGGCGTATCTCCGCGTTAGCGGGTCGAGAGAGCCGCTTACGAGCGTGTAAGCAAGATGTTCAGCGATATTTGCTGACGCATCCGGCGAGGCCGGATTTGTCCAATCCCTCGACGGCTAACAGGCGAGCTGTTAGCCCTCTCACGATTCCGATCTAAATGCCCCGCGCTTTAGCGTGGGGAGCTACTTTTGAGGCGCTTGCGCCGATGCTGTTCGGTTATCCACTTTTTAAAGGGGATAACAGTAATGTCTTTTATTTTTTTTGGTTTATCTTTTAATACGTAAGTAATTAAAAGATAAACCAAAAGAGTAATTGCGGCATATCGTTTGCACTTCATTGTCACTTACCCACAAGCTATACAGCAGTTGTGGAAGGTCTACGCCGGAACCGCCGAAAAATCCGTCATTCAGGCAGGGGGGATGGTTTGGATTTCGAAAATTATTGTACGTTTAGGCTATTTTTTGTACTGAGGTTTATTGCAGACGTGCAGAATCCCCGCCAGCTAAGGCGGTAGTTTGTGGAGGTCAGGCAAAGGTTGGTGAGTAGTATTCCTGTTTGCGCTGGCGAGCAGCGTCACGCCTCGCTTTCATCCTGGCTAATCCGGCTGCGGCCTTGCGCGTCCAGTTTTCAACCCTGATTGCGATTAACCGCACATCCCCGGATGATATGATTTCATTCGGGTCGGCCTTAAGTAGCCTGGCGCGTTCCCGGTAGACCTGTTTCAGCGGAACGCCGAGAATGGCAAAGAAATCCTCTGTTACCTCAATGTGCTTACAGGCACAACGGGCGTCATAAGGATTGAAGGCTGCTTTCTCTGTGATAATCGCATCCAGCCAGACCAGGCGATCGCATCCGTTACTCGCACGGGAGACAGATTTATTTCCGGCATCACTGCGAGTAGACAAACCTGCGCGATCAGAAAGCGTCTCTAGGTTATGCCGGGTTTGCCAGTCTCTTAAATCCAGATCGTCAAAGATGGCCAGCATCAGCTCGCAGAGTGTTTCGATACCGTATTTATTGGCCTCGTTGACCCAATACTTGTTGTGCCGGATGCGGCGCCGAAGTTCGTTTTTGATTTTGATGCGCCCGGCTTCGGTCGCCAGCGACTTAATCCACCGATTGAGGAACCGGCGACGCCTGCGCGAGGCAACGTTATAGCAGGGGCTTTGCTTTGCGACGCCCGTAGGTGATACGGACGATTTGAGAGAGAGACTCTTATCAGTCACACCCGCCAGCACTTATGGCGGTGTAAGGGGGTTGTGTTAGGTTATGCATTTGCTATAATCCTTCACAGGCCAGCGCCTGCTTTTGACCCCCTGATTATCCTCCGTTCCGCCAAGTCCGAGAGGGATTTTCAGGGGGTTTCTGCATTCAGGGGTTGAGCTTCTGCTTTCCCCCTTCCCTGGACGCTATTACCGGGAACGTCCCACCCGCATGAATACTGTAAACGTCGGTAAATTACCACGATGTTACATTAGGATCAATTATCACATCAAAGATCTGCAAAAACACCATCTGGTTTTTTGTATAGAATTCATTAACTTGTTTGAATTACAAAACATTGAGACTGTTAATATAGATCTCCATTAGCTCACATCATCCTACCATTAAAAACACGTAACCCCTGATTTTTACGCAAATTTTTTGTGTAGAAATCAGGGGTTGGACAAGCGAAGCGCGGCAGCGTCCCACCAGTAATCTAGCTATAGCTCACTCTTTCAGGTATTCGTTCAACTGGGCTACGGTTTTTCTCACCTTATCGAGCTTTGATGATAATTTTCTTGCTTCTATTACTACCGAATTGTAATGCGGATTTGACTCTGGATCGGTGCGCTCTCGGTGAAATTGCAAGACAGCTTTAGCAAAATCATCATCCTCGGTGTAAAAATAATTCGCTGGATAGTCGAGTAATTCCGCAATTTTTTTAACCAGACTAAACGGCGGTTCCGTTCTCCCTACCTCGTAGCTCGAAAATCTAGAGCGTGTATTAACCCCTTCTTCCACGCTGAGAAGCTGGGATAATTTTGCCTGCGATAATCCTGCCTCCATCCTGGCTTCTTTCAGTCTCTTAGGCACCATATATGCAACCCCCCTTTGGGGATCCCATCTTACAAGGTGTTAAAAACCTCACAGTCAATATAATGAATCACTATCAAAGGTTGATTTTGAATCATTCGATGTTATTATCATTAGCAGTTCTTGATGTTGACACCCCGAAATGACTGTATAAAATACCAGTTGTAAATTTATACAGTTAAGCTATGAGTACGCGCTCTAAGTTCCGCCAACTTAGGACGGCGGAAAATGGGGGCTTGTGCCCATTAGGGAGGATCTTATGTATGAATGGTACGTTTTATACTGCAACAATCAGGATGTTGAACGCATCACCCGAAGAGTCGAGGGACTGGATGTCGAGGTGTTTTGCCCCCGCTATATCAAAGTAACGCCACGTAAGGATTGCCGGGCGGTACGTCAGGAAGAGAAGGTGTTGTTTCCTAATTATCTTTTCCTCTGCTTTGACGTCAACATAACGCATACATCGACAATCACATCCATTCCGGGCGCTCATGGTTTTGTCAGCTTCGGTTCAACACCCTGCACCGTCCCCAAATCAGTGATAACAGCGATTGAATGCGCCCGTCTGATGGCGCTCAATCCTGATGAAGATGCTATCGAGTGCCGAAATATTGCTCCGGATTTGCTGGCAAAAATTCAAGAACTCTCTCTGATAAGGTCTCCGCTCCAACGCCAGGTAGCCTTTTCAAAACTACTCCAGAACCAATACCACTAACCACAACCTGACCTCCCTTGCACCGCAGGCTTCATAAGCTGCGGTGCTTTTTTCATAGGAGTTTTTACCTCATGCCGAAAAGCGTACCAGGCAAATCAATCGCGGCTGTTATTTACATCGGGCAAAAGCGCTATCAGGAGTTAGAAAAGCAAGCCCGCGAAATCAGCTACCTGTCTGAATCAAATATCCGGCCAAGCACCTTTCTCCAGTTCCTAATGGATGAATTTGGTGAGCAAGCCCGTACTGAGCTGCTCCGGCAGCTACACGCAGAGAAACAGAAGGAGTAATGCAATGAGAAAACCCACCTATAACGTGTACGTCACGCAGGAAACCCAGCCCGACGAGAACGGCGAAAAAAATACGTACTGGACGAAAGTCGGTGCGGCCTTCGCACACAACGGCAAGCCGGGGCTGAACATCATGATCACGCCCGGTATTTCCGTTTCCGGCAAGCTGGTACTCCTCGAACCTAAAGATGACGCAGCGCCGCAGGCTGCCCCTGTGAGTTAAAACAGGGAGACAGCACAATGAAGAATCTTACTGCCTGGCTTGCGTTCGCTGGCTGGCTGTTCGTTCTGTTCATCATCTGGATCTGGCTGATCACCAGTTTTCTGTTCTGAGGTTGCCATGCTTTCCACCACTGCTTTTCTGGCGGTGGCTATGCAGTGTGCCGCCACCGTTCACCCTTCTACGTCCCTCGATGTGGCAAGGGTGGAGTCCGGTTACAACCCCTATGCCATCGCTGAGATCGTGCCTAAGCCCGAACGGAAACCCGGCGATAAAGGCTTTATTACTCACATGCCAAAAAGTAAGGAGGATGCAGTCAGCATCACCAATCAGATTGAGGCGAAAGGTCGCCGCTACTCTGTTGGTCTGATGCAGATAACCAGCACCAATTTTAAGCGTTACGGCGTCACCGCTACTGACCTTTTCAATCCCTGCATCAATCTTTCCGTCTACGAAAAAATCATCACCGACTGCTACCAGCGGGGCGGCACCCTGAAAAGGGCGTTGAGCTGCTACTACTCCGGCAATTTCAGTACCGGACAACAGCAGGAACCCGCTTTTTCAAAGACGAGCTATGTACAGCGGATTGGTTACTCCCCGGCGGATACCCGCTATGCCGTTCCCGGCACCCGCGATGATATCGCAACCCCAGCGGCCACCCTGAAAGCTACGCCAGTGGATGCGCCGACGCGCCCGCGCGTGGTGTGGCCGGGGGCGATCGTTCGCGGCGTTCCGGCTCAACTCCGCCAGAAAAAGGCGGCCACCGTCTATTACCCCGCGCAGGTTGTGCGCGGAAATCGCGATGTAACAACGAAAGAGGAAGAAAAATGAAACTTTTCAGTAAGGTAAAGGAATTAATCAGCCGTGCATCTGCTTATGTTCTGACTCCGGCCATGAGCATTTTTGCTGCCAGTCCGGCGTTCGCTGATGGTTTTAGCCGGGCAAATACCATCATGGAGAAGGTATCCAGCGGGCTGCATGGTCTGGCGGCTATCACGATCACCGTGGCCGTGATCTGGATTGGCTATAAGACCCTGTGGAAAGGCGAGAGCCTGTCGCAGTGCGGCTACATCATCATTGGCGGCATTTTAATTGGCGGAGGCAGTGAAATCGGCGCTCTGCTGATGAGCTAAGAGGCTGAACATATGGCAAAGCTGCTCAAGGCAATGAAACGCCCGGCGGCGCTGTGGGGGGTGCCAATGGTGCTCCTGCTGGCCGTCACGGGTGTAACCATCATCGTTGCTATCTGGACTTCCGTCGCTCTCCTGTTCTTACTTCCTGTGCAATTTCTGGTGATGAAGTCCCTTACCAGAAATGAACCGATGCGGTTCAATCTGATTGCCGTATGGCTGAGAGCGAAGGGAAAGCCGGTAGCAAACCGTTTATTTGGCGCAACAACATTTATGCCCGTTGAGCATGATGATGTTGATATCAAGGAGTTTCTCGACGCCATGAAACTAAATCAGTGTGCCACCATCAAGAAGTACATCCCGTACTCATCGCACATTCATCAGCATGTGGTTCGTTCCCCTAAGAGCGATCTGTACTGCACCTGGGAATTGATGGGAACGCCGTTCGACTGCGAGTCTGACGAATCGCTCCAGTTCGGGACGAACCAGTTACACGGGCTAATCCGCTCATTCGAAGGTATGCCCGTTACTTTCTATATCCATAACGACCGCAATACGTTTACCGACAATCTTCATAAAGATTCCGGCAACCCGTATGCAGATGAAGTTAGCCGTCTTTACTACGCTTCTGTCGGTCTGTTCCGGCGCAACCGCCTGTTCCTAACGGTCTGCTATCGCCCGTTTGTCAGCCTTGAAAAAGCAGAACGCAAACGGATGAAAGACAGCCAGAAACTAAAGGAGCTGGACGGTGCTTTGCTGGAAATGCTGGAAATAAAAAGCACGCTCGATACCGCGCTGTCACGCTATGGTGCGCGGTCTCTCGGTACATTTACCGAAGGAAACGCGGTGTTTTCTTCGCAACTGGCTTTCTATGAATATCTGCTAACGCACCAGTGGCGAAAAGTGCGCGTCACCCGTACCCCGGCCTATGACGTGATGGGGGCGGCGGCGTTGTTCTTTTCGGCTGAATCCGGGCAGATAAACCACGCCAACGGTACGCAATATTTCCGGGGGCTGGAGGTTAAAGAGTTCTCCGAAGAAACCGCCACAGGGATGATGGACTCCCTTCTTTACGCCCCCTGCGATTACGTGATCACGCAGTCTTATACCTGCATGTCACGCGAGGAAGCGAAAAAAGCCATTAAGCGTACCCGTCGCCTTTTGATGAGTGCCGACGACGATGCTGTTTCCCAGCGGCTGGATCTGGATGTGGCGCTTGACCTGCTGACATCGGGGAAAATCGCTTACGGAAAGCACCATTTTTCCATCATGGTGTATTCCCCGTCGCTGGAAAGCCTGGTTGCTGATACTAACGAAATCAGTAACGCGCTGAACAACATCGGGATAACGCCTGTTCCGGCAGAAATATCGCTTTCAGCGGCGTATATGGCGCAACTGCCAGGCAACTACAACCTGCGGCCACGTAAAGGGGAGCTGAGTAGCCAGAACTTTGTGGAGCTGGCCGCACTCCATAATTTCTATCCGGGCAAGCGCGATAAAGCCCCCTGGGGGGATGCGATGGCTTTACTGCGCACCCCGTCAGGCGATGGCTACTATATCAACCTGCATAACACACTGGCAGATAAGGACGAATTCAACGAGAAGAACCCGGCCAGTACCTGCATCCTCGGTACGAACGGTTCGGGTAAAACCATGTTGATGACGTTCTTTGAGATCATGCAGCAGAAATACGGGCGCGAGGATAGTTTCTCCCCGGATGCCAAAACCAAACGGCTGACAACCGTTTACCTCGATAAAGACCGGGGCGCAGAGATGAACATCCGGGCGCTGGGTGGCCGTTACTACCGGGTTATCAGTGGTGAGTCTACAGGGTGGAATCCGTTCTCGTTGCCTGCAACCAAACGCAATATCAATTTCATCAAACAACTGATGAAAATCCTTTGTACCCGCAACGGCTCGACGATCTCCCCACGCGATGAACGCCGTCTGAGTGATGCGGTTAATGCTGTGATGAATGACGAGCCGCAATATCGCGTCTACGGCATTACCCGAATGCTGGAAAATTTGCCTGAGCCGGCTACGAAAGAAGCCCAGGAAAACGGCCTTAGCATTCGGCTGTCACAGTGGGCGCAGGGCGGTGAATTCGGCTGGGTGTTTGATAACGAGTCTGACACGTTCGATATCAGCAACTGCGATAACTTCGGCATCGACGGAACGGAGTTCCTGGACGACGCAAGCGTATGTGCGCCAATTTCGTTTTATCTGCTGTACCGCATTACCAGCCTGCTTGACGGGCGACGCCTGGTCATTTTCATGGATGAATTCTGGAAGTGGTTACGCGACCCGGTGTTTAAGGACTTTGCTTATAACAAGCTGAAAACCATCCGTAAGCTGAACGGGATGCTGGTCGTCGGTACTCAATCCCCGGCAGAGATCATCAAAGATGATATCGCTCCGGCAGTGATTGAGCAGTGCGGGACACAGATTCTGGCGGCGAACCCCAACGCCGACCGCGCACACTATGTTGACGGTATGAAGTTTGAGCCGGAAGTGTTCGACGTGGTGAAAGGGCTTGACCCGCAAGCCCGCCAGTATGTTGTGGTGAAAAATCAGTTCAAGCGCGGCGATACCAAACGTTTTGCCGCTCGTGTCACGCTCGACCTGTCGGGTATCGGCAGATACACCAAAGTCATGAGCGGCGATGCCCCCAACCTCGAAATATTCGAATCGATTTACCGGGAAGGAATGCAGCCTCATGAATGGCTCGATACCTACCTGGCTAAAGCGCTCTGACCCAAAGGAGATACACGATGAAAACTCGCTTTCGTACTCTTATTCTGGCTTGCTTCATTGCAAGCCCACTGGCTCATGCTGGTATTCCCGTCGCTGTTGATGCTGACCCTATGCGGGACATGCAGTGGGCGCAGGAGTTAAAGCGCTGGATGGAAACAGCCAGACACTACCAGTCACAAATACAGGCATATAAAGACCAACTGGCGACGGCCACTGGCGTTCGTGATATTGCTGATTTTGTAGATCAGGCCAAAGGCCTGAAAGCTGACCTTGAAAAGCTGCGTAAACCCGGACAGGCACTGAATGATTTGCTTCTCTCCGGCGGTTCCTCCGGGCAGTTCGATGCGTTGTACGAGAAGTATAAAATTTTCGACACCTGCAACACGGCACAATCGGGAAGTTATGCCAACGTATGCAAGCAGCAGGTCATCAACAAGGCTATCCAGCTTGAGCAAACCGACGAGGTTCAGAATCAGGTAAGCCAGACCCTGGGGGAAATTAACAGCCTCTCCAACAGGGTAGCGCTAGCCAAAGATTCGAAAGAATCTCAAGACCTTGCAAACAGTATTCAGCTAAAATCTGTCATGCTGAATACGCTTACCACCCAATGGGAAATGAGCGTAAAAGCAGCAGAGAAGCGCGAAAATGCGCTTGAGGCGGAGCGTATTAAACAGTGGAATCAACAACAATTAAATGCTCCCGATATAAATTTTAACTAATGGAGTCACATATGAAAAAAATCATATTATTTACAATCATATCAAGTATCGTTTCTCTGGCTGGGTGCAAAGAAGAAGCCAAAACCACAAAGTGGTATCGTGACCATCCAGATGAATTAAAAATTGTTTATGACAAATGTCAGAAAACAGGGAGTGCATCAGAAAATTGTAAAAACGCTAATGAAGCCCACTGGCAAATACAGCAACTAAATGCTCCAGAAATAGATTTTAATTAGAGGGTTTTACTCATGGCTGGTATTTTTTCGTCAGTAGAGAAAAATTTAATTGGCGGGCTAACCAACGTAGCCCAAGGGCAGATGATGATCTACTCCAACATGATGATGGGGCTGGCGGCAACGTCAGCCACATTGTACATCATGTGGCGTGGCTACCAGACGTTAGCGGGTAAACTCTCCACGCCTATGGAAGACACGATGTGGGACATCATGCGGATGGCGATCATCCTGTCTTTTGTGGCTAACGTCAGTGGTTATCTCGATGGAGTTATAGACGCAATCAACGGACTAAAGGAGGGGTTTTCCGGCGGAGAAAACATATGGCAAATGTTAGATAACTTATGGAAAAGTGCAAGAGTATTAGGAAAAACTCTACATAACATGGATAATTCCACTTATGTTAAAGATGAGGGTTGGACAGCTCAATTCTATGTCTGGCTTGGTACTTTCGCGCTGATGATTGTAACGGCTTTTGTGTCGATGGTTGCCGAAGTCATGATTATGCTACTTAGCATCACCGCGCCTATTTTTATCTTTTGCCTGATGTATGGCTTCCTGCGCCCGATGTTCAACAACTGGCTACAAAATATTTTTGCAGCGATATTAACCATACTATTTTCAGCTTTATCTCTTCGTATTGTTATCAATTTTTTAACGTCGAGAATGGCAGAAGCCACCGCACAAGCGGGTAAAGCAAATATCGTAGAATTAGGAGCACAAGTCTGTCTTGCTGGTTTCTGCGCCGCAATACTGGTGTATATCTCCGCTAAAGTAGCCGCAGCACTGGCCGGGGCAAGTGCTACCGTATCCATGCAGGGGCTGGCCGCTGTAGGTATCGGTGCTGCTGCTTTTGGTGCCGGGAAGCTGGCCGGGGGAGCAGTTAAAGAAACCAAACGTTCCGCCCAGGACAACATTCAGGGCTGGAAGGATGCAAATGCAGGTAAGCCTGGCAAGCCCGGAGGTGAATTAGGCTATAACGCTTCTAAAGCGCGTAAATACGCGATTGAGCAGATGATAGCCCGGAACGAAGCGCGGAGGCTGGCACAGTCGAGAGATTCCGCGGTTAAGAAGTTCAACAGCTAGGCCAGACGTCTCCAGCCCATCCCCCCGAAATACCAACCTATGAAAATATAATTATATTTTCATATTTCTAATTCAGTTGAGGAAATCATTGATGAAACTCTTGATTGCGCTGGCTTTGCTGTGCGCGCTTTCTGGCTGCGCCCAGAACACGCCTCCCTCTGCCTTTAGCGGTAAGGGAGAACCCGTAAACACCCCTCAAATTATGGCGGAGTTAAACAGTCATGAGTGAACAGAAATTAATTGCTGAATCCCGCACCTTTGAGCAGCAAATGATTGAGCGGGATAAACGCGCCACGAAAGCCGGTTTTGTTGTTGGCGGCGTGGGTCTGCTGATTGCGGTACTGGCGCTCGTCGCCGTGGTCGTGATGTTGCCACTGAAACAGACGGACGTCGAGCTGTATACCGTGGATAACCACACGGGACGGGTGGAACACGTTACCCGGACATCGAAAACCAGCCTGACCGCAACAGAAGCCTATCAAAAGGCGATGGCCGCAAACTACGTCAAAGTACGTGAGAGGTATGTCTATCCATCTTTGCAGGACGACTACGAGACGGTACAGGTCTACAACGCTCCCCAGGTAAACGATGACTATCTGGCGCTTTACGCCGGAAAAAACGCCCCTGACAAGGTTTATAAGAACGGGGCGCACACCGTGAAAGTGGAGATCTTGTCCAACCAGATCACCGATGCGACAGCCCCTGATAGGGTCGCCACCATCCGCTACAAGAAGATTATCCGCCGTCTGGCTGATAACAGCACCCGCAACGAATATTGGGATGCCCGGTTCACGTTCCATTCTGACCCTGACAAGGAAATGAGCGATGCGGAACGCGAGATCAACTACTTCGGCTTTACCGTCACCAGTTGGCAGACCGACCGCGAAATCCGGGGAGGTGAATGATGAAAAAGTTAACGTTTACCGCACTGGCACTGATGATGTGCGGCGCGGCATGGGGTGCGGCCATACCGCAGGCAAGCCGCTATGACTCCCGCGTTCAGCAGGTTATCTATAACCCGCAGAACGTCACCGTCGTTAACACCAAACCCGGCTTTATGACAACGCTGGTCTTTGATAACGATGAGGCGGTCATAAGCGCCAAACCCGGCTTTGATGAGGCGTGGGAAGCCACGCCGGATGCAAACCGGGTCAACGTTCGCCCGGTCGCGCTCACGCAGGGAGCGCCCGGAGAAGATGGCAACACAACGCAGGTCGTGATCCCCCCGAACAGCCGGGACTGGCATACCAACATGCTGGTTGTCACCAGTAAGCGCCTGTACAACGTTGAGCTGAACGTCATTGACGATAAATCGACGCAGCAACCCGCTTTCCAGGTGAGCTATCGCTATCCGGGCGAAGAACGGGACAAAGCCAGTCGGGAGGCGACGGCCAGACAGCGCGAGTGGGAGCAGAAACAGCAGCAGGCCAGCGTCCAGAAAGCGCTGAACTCGGCGCAGACGCCCCGCAACTGGAGTTACACCCAATATCCGGGCAAAGGCAGTTTCAACATTGTTCCCGATTTTGCTTACGACGATGGCCGCTTTACGTTCGTGGGCTTCTCCCCGTCTAAGTCCATTCCTTCCGTCACCAAAGAGCTGAACGGCAAAGAGCATGTGGTTAACAGCAGCATCCAGAAAAAAGGCGACTTCACCGTACTGGTGATTCAGGAAGTGACGCCCCGCCTGGTACTGCGTTCCGGTAATGCCGTTGTGGGTCTGGAAAATAACGGATTTGGCAAGGTACACGCCGCCGATGGTTCCACCGTATCCCGGCAGGTGGAAAGAGTGGAAAAACCGGAATCCAATTAACCTATAAAAATATTTTTATATTTTTATAAAAGGAAACGCGCATATGAACGACGAAAACAAAGTGCCTGTGCCGGATGAAGCGCAGGCGTCCCCGGCACACGCTGAGGATGATATTGCCACGCTTGAGCGGGAAGCCCGCGCTAAAAGGGAGGCCGAGCTTCTCAATGCGCAGGACGACGAAGAGAAAGACCCGGTACAACCCGCCGTTAACAAGCTGAAAAAGCGTAAACGGGGCAAAGCAACCGCCTTTCTTGCCATTGTCGCGGTCGCGCTTATCTTCCTGGCATGGGGCGGTAACTGGGTTTATCGCAATATCCTGTGGCAGCCCACGGAAGAAAAGAAACAGGACACAGCCCCGCAGACGAACAAAAGCGATTACCGACAGCGTAACGATCTCGGTATGTCCACCGATACAGCCGAAGAAGAGCCAGAGCAGCAGAACAACAGCCAGAGCAGCACGGCGGGAACAGGGCAGGCGGCTCCGGCAGCCCCGCCAGAACTCAATAAAGCCAGTTTCCTTATTCGCCGTGACGGTTCGGCCACCACACAGAACCAGGTAAAAACCCGGCAGCAGGAAATGACGCTGACATCGGCAACGACCACCGGACAACAGGACAGCAGCACGGCCACACCTCCCGGTCAGCCGCAAAATACCGCCGCACCGTCACCGGGGCAAAGCCCCGTACCAGTACGGCGGATACCCTATAACCCTGACCTGTACATCCCGGAAAATACCTCGATCCCCTGCTCACTGGATCGCCGCTTTGTATCTGACCGGGCGGGGAAACTTCGCTGCACGGTCACTACTGACATCTGGAGCGCCAGCGGCAACACGAAGCTGATAGAGAAAGGCACCACGGCATCATTACTTTACCGTGCCATAGCGGAAGAAGGTATGAAGCACGGGCAAGGGCGGGCATTCATCATTGCGACGAAGTTGCGCACCCGTCAGCCGCCTTATCTCGATATCCCGCTGGTTGATACCAGCGCGGCTGGCGAGCTGGGCGAGGCTGGCGTCGATGGCTGGATAGATTCGCACTTTTGGGAACGGTTCGGCGGCGCGTTAATGGTCGGCATGATCCCCGATATTGGCGCATGGGCATCCAACAGCGCGGGTAAGAAAGACCGCAATACGGACTATACGGAAAACAGCCGCCAGGCTATGGCGGATATGGCACGTACAACGCTGGAGAACAGCATCAATATACCCCCAACGCTCTATAAGAATCAGGGCGAGATCATCAACCTGATCACGGGAGAGGATATTGATTTCTCTAACATTTACACACTGAAAATCAAACGCTAAAGGAATACGTTATGACGAGAGAAAACAAGAAGCGCCTAGCCATTCTGGTTATGTACATTGCACGAATTGTCGGCCAGAGCCTGCGTGATGTACCACTTGTATTACTTATCGCGGGTTTTCTGTTTCTGCTGTTTGCGCCGCCCACGGCGTGGATGGCCATCAATCAAATCTGGTATCACCTGCGCCCTTTAACTGACCGTGAAGCGGTCATGTTAGGAAAAAGTGTGTCTGGCTTACTCCAGCTTGCCTGGCTGGTTGCTGCCAGTTCTCGCTTCATTCTTTCTGTTGATGAACTCTCTTCCCGGATGAAAGAGGTAAAAGATGACCGCTAAAAATATTTCCCTCGACCGCTATAAACAGCGTTTCTTTGGCGACTTTCTGGAGCTTCCCGGCCTGACGGAAATCGCCGTCAACCGTCCAGGTGAGCTGTATACCAAAATCAACGGCGTATGGGAGCAGCACGCCGTTCCTTTGAGCTATGAGGATTGCTACAACTTTGCCCGGTGCCTGGCAAAGCACCACGGCGACAATATCGAAGATATTAAGCCGGGACTGTCAGCCACGCTGGAATCTGGCGAACGGTGCCAGGTGATTGTTCCCCCGGCCTGTGAGCGCGATACGGTGTCTATCACCATCCGTAAGCCATCGAAGGTACAAATCCCGCATCAGTCATATATCGATGCGGGATTTTATAACCGGGTAACAGGCGAGGAAAAAACGGAGACGCACGACGAGGAATTAATTGCATTGTACAATACAAAAAATATTCCTTTGTTTATGGAGAAATGCGTCGAGTACGGTAAAACGCTCGCGGTCGCCGGGGAAACCAGTACCGGGAAAACCACCTATATGAAAATGTTGATAGGGTATATTCCTGTACATCTTCGGATATCAACCATTGAGGACAACCCGGAAATCACGTTCTTTATCCATAAAAACTACGTCCATCTTTTTTATCCGTCAGAATCATCAGATGAAAAAGGGTCTATCGTTACCCCGGCTAGCCTTTTACGCTGGAATTACCGTATGAACCCTGACCGAATTTTATTAACAGAGGTTCGCGGTGCGGAAGCCTGGGACTTCCTTAAAATAACAGGTTCCGGCCATGAAGGGAGTATGACCTCCATTCATGCAGGATCAGCGAAAGAAGCTATAGACGGGTTTATTACCCGTTGCTATGAAAATCCACAGTGCGCCCAGCTCCCCTATACATTTATGTTACGTAAGGTTCTGGATAGCCTGGACGTGATTGTGAGCATTGATTTAGACGGAAATGTCCGCCGTATGAATGACATTTATTTCCGTCCAATCCATCGCAATCAATATTTTGAGGAAATGAAAGCATGATAAAGAAACTTAAAGTAATCATGTTGGCGGCAATAGTTACCGGATGTTCATCGCCACCGCCTCCCGTTCCTGTAGAGTGGGATAAAGCCGCAGAGCCATTAAATACCAGTTTACCGCAATGGAGTGATAATAACGTTATAGTCCCTTCCCCGACAGTTAACGGTAAATGGACATCATCAATCAGCGCACAAAGTTTCCACGATACAATATGGACTCCAGCAGTATTTTACGCAGTCGCTCATTCAACACGGATTGTCGTCACTGCACAATCCGGTACTGATTTTTTTAATGCCAAAAACTGGCTTCGCCAGAATGGCGCAAAAGGAGTTGTTGAATACCAGCCTGTCTTTAATTGTCTGACGTGCAGAGAAACCACCATTTATTTCTCTCGTCAATCCATTTAAGTAATACAATCTAATAAGGATTTATCATGAAAAAAACCGTTATCACGGCGGCTGTATTATGCCTGACCGCAGGAACGCCGATTTATTCATTTGCCGCTGACCCATGCGAAGTTGTTCTTTGCATGTACGGAAAAGCAACGGGTAATAGTGGTGGGAGTGAATGCAGTTCAGCAGAACGCGCATTTTTTAAAATCAACGCTTTTAAAAAACACCATCGTTTTAATCCGGGTAAAACATTCGATATGCGAAAAGATTTTTTAGGCGAATGTAAAGCCGCAGACCCGGAAGCAATCAGCAAAATCATGTCTAAGTTCGGACGCATAAGGGGGTAATATTATGAACTGCATAGGATGCTATGGACGTCCTGATAGTTTGGCAAATAAAATAGACAACCTGCTTTCACTTAGCGGGACAACTGTTTTTATGATCTTGGCCGTTCTGGTTCTCTTGGGTATTGGCTTACTAATACATATGTATGCCAATAGAAAACCAGATAAAAAAAGCTAATACAGGAGAATTATTATGTTACCTAGTATTTTGCTCCCTGTCATCGCGTGGGCTGTCATTGTTATTATTCTGCGCAATGATAAAAGTAGCGCTATCATCCCTGTCAGGGTAGAAAGAGGGAATAGCATCACGCAAACATCAATATCCCATAAAGACCTGTCACACATTCATTACCGTGCACTGACGTCCAGACCTTTTTATAGATTTGTCGCCACTCTGATTTATCAATGGTTGCGTAGCCTGACAAACGTCATTTATCTGTTGCCACGGGCAATTGTGTATATAGCTTTTATCTACTGTATCTATGACCCTTCCGTTATAACTCGGGTTAATCTTTCCACCGTGCAATTGGTGTTTGAGACGCTATCGAAGAATATAGAGTCAGTTATAAGTCTGATTCTGGCTATCTCGGTACTTGAGCTGGTTTATCGTGAAAGGTTTTATTGTCTTTCTTCCAGTTCAATAAATGAAATTGGCGAGTATAGAACCCACCTTATCCGACAGCATTTGAATTTCCCGGAAGACGCAAAAATCGTCATTCAACGTAGCAAAAGGAAAAAATCGGAGGGGTAATTATGGCTGATGATATTTTTATTCAGAATATTAAATCGAAAAATAAAGACAGAATATCGGCGGCGGTCATATACGATTTGATAGAAAAAGAAGCACATCGCGGTTGCGGGCTTCATTATGAAATCTATGAAAGTAGATTGATTGGCGGGTTGCTTTTACATATCGCGCTTCTGAATTAAAAAGACGCCACCACGTTAAGGGAATATGCCGAACGAAAGGGAACCAGAATTGACGATGATGCCTATCGTGAAGCACTGGAAGCTGAAAGGGAGTGCAGAACTGAAATATACCGCGAGCAGATGTAATCACACAAAACAAAAGTGTATTGTACAATACACAGACTAACAGGCGGCGGGATTTTAAGGCTTCATTATTTTTGGCTTCAATTTCGAAGAAATTGTTAAGACGAAAAATAATGAAGTGGTACGCGGAAAGAAAATTCAATTTCGAAGAAATTGCTAATTTTCAGGAACCGCGCCCACCTGCGAACATTCGCCCACAGCGAATTAAGCAGGCCGGGGGGAGCCGCAAAAATTTTG